>DASVYI010000279.1:0-16860 GCA_036392275.1 Nitrosospira sp.
AAAAATGTGGGGGAGCGTACGGATAATGGGTTTCCGACGGGATCATGATAATAAATTCTGCGCCGGACGGGTCTTGCAAGATCACGTAGGCGGGCAGGCAACTTTTCCTCTCTGCTTTTTCTCCTTTACCAAGGCGGGATGGTGGAACGGAGGAAGATTTTGAACAAAGGGCTCGAGGGGAAAAAGGAACAATCAGTGGGAGCGGCGCACAGATTCAAGGTTGGTGACCACGTAACGTGGAATTCCGAGGCTGGTCATGTCAGTGGAAAAATCATCAAGGTGCATACACAGGATATTCTTTACAAGGGTTACGTGCATCATGCGAGCGAGAGTGAACCGCAATACGAAATCAAGAGCGACAAGACTGATCATATTGCGATGCACAAGGGAGCGGCTTTGAAAAAAATAAACGATTGATGCGGGTCCAGCATCCCACTGCGGCGGTTCGAGACCAGCATATACTCAAGCCGGGCTGAAACTACAAGCGATATTGCCGGTTCGGCAGGTGCTGGAAAGACAGTCAGGCGGGATGATTCGACGTCAATATGACCGGCAGACAATCAGATCAGCACCATCGAGGACCTTCACCTATTGTTTGCGCCAGTGGCTTCGACTTCTCTCTGCAAGGATCATTGTCGTGCATCCTCTGCCAGCCGGTGGTGATAATGAGCCATGTTCAGGTTCGCGTTTGCCGCTTCCTGGTAAACGCGTATCAAGGCTTGCGAGTGCACTATCAGATCTTCGGTTTGTCTGCCGTAGTAATAACCGTGCTCCTGGTATTGCGCGAGCATTCTTTTCTGCTCATCTGCCTTTGCCTGCATATTTTTCGCTGCGTCTTCGTAGTGCCTGGCCAAGGCCTCATAGTCGGCACTGGTTTTGGCGTTGCGAATGGCGCTGGTCATGTCCATGGGATGGGGTTCGATGTGCGCGCAGGAGGCCAGCAGGCCAAATGTGGCGACAATGGCGAGTGCAATACGCATGTTCATGATGCATCTCCCTTTGAATTGTTATAGAGAACCATAATAACATTATTATCTGTAATGTTATTATAATTTGATACGATTGAGCCGCAATGCGTTGGTGACCACGGATACCGAGCTCATCGCCATGGCTGCACCGGCAAACATGGGTGATAGCAGCAGGCCGAAAGCAGGATAAAACGCACCGGCTGCCAGCGGGATGCCGAGGACATTGTAGCCAAAGGCAAAGGTGAGGTTCTGCCGGATGTTGCGCATGGTGGCGCGCGACAGCACCACGGCGCGGGCAATGCCGCGCAGATCGCCCTTTACCAGCGTAATGCCTGCACTCTCCATCGCCACGTCGGCGCCGGTGCCCATGGCAATTCCAACATCTGCTTGCGCCAGTGCGGGCGCGTCGTTGATGCCGTCTCCCGCCATCGCCACCTTACGTCCCTCGGCCTGCAGCCGCTTGACGTGCCCGGCCTTATCCTCGGGCAGCACTTCGGCCAGCACCTCATCGATGCCGAGCTGCCGGGCAACCGCTTCGGCGGTGCGGAGGGAGTCCCCCGTGAGCATCACGATATGCACGCCCAGGTCGCGGAGCGTTGCAATGGCTTCGGGTGTGCTCTCCTTGACCGGATCGGCGACCGCCGCGATTCCGGCGGCAGTGTCATCGACCGCGAAAAACACTACCGTCTTGGCTTGCGCCCGCCAGGCTTCCCCCTGTTCTTCCCAGTGCTGCGTACCGATGCCATGCTGCGCAAGAAAATTGCGGCTGCCTGCGAGCACGCGCTTGCCGCGGATTTCGGCCTGAACGCCAAGGCCGTTGACGGCCTCGAAAGCTTCCGCCCTTCCGGGTTGCAAACCGCGCGTTTTGGCTTCTTCGACGATTGCATGCCCGATCGGATGCTCGGAAAGCTGCTCCACTCCCGCCACCAGCGCCAGCGCCTCGTCTTGCCCGATGCCTTCCGTGACGAAATCCGTCAATGCGGGACGTCCCAGCGTCAGCGTGCCGGTTTTGTCCACCACCACAGTGTCGATATCGCGCATGCGCTCGATTGCCTCGGCGTTGCGAAACAGGATGCCCGCACCAGCGCCCTGCCCCATTGCAACGGTCATCGAGATGGGCGTGGCGAGGCCCAGCGCGCAGGGACAGGCAATGATGAGAACAGCGATGGCATTGATGAACGCGTAGGCGAATTTCGGCTCGGGGCCGAGAAACCACCACGCAAGCGCCGTGACGATGGCGATGGCGATAACGATCTGGACAAAATAAGCCGCGATGATATCGGCAAGGCGCTGGATCGGCGCGCGCGTGCGCTGAGCCTCTCCGACCATGTGGATGATGCGCGCCAGCAGCGTATCGGCGCCCACGCGCTCGGCGCGGATGACCAGTGAACCAGTGCCATTCACGGTTGCCCCGGTGACGTTGTCGCCTGCACCCTTCGCTACCGGTACCGGCTCGCCGGTGATCATCGATTCGTCCACCCGGCTCGCGCCTTCGAGCACGGCCCCGTCTACCGGTATCTTTTCTCCCGGCTTTACGCGCAGCCGGTTGCCCACGGCGATCGTCTCAAGCGGGATCTGTTCCTCGGTGCCGTCCTCGCCCAAGCGCCACGCTTGGTTGGGTGCAAGTTTCAGTAATTGCTGAATGGCCCGGCTGGTCTGACCCATCGCCTTTGATTGAAAATAGTCGCCGAGTATCACCAGCGTCACGATAACCGCTGCTGCTTCGAAATAAGTCCCTACCGCGCCATCATGTTCGCGAAACTCTCGGGGAAACCAGCCGGGCATGAAGATGGCGGCAAGGCTGAACAGGTAGGCACAACCTACTCCCAAGCCGATGAGGGTATACATGTTGGGTGCGCGATGCACGAGCGAAAACCAGAATTTGCGCAGGATGGGCCAGCCCGTCCATAACACGACGGGCGTGCCGAGCAGGAACTCGATCCAGCCGCGCGAACGCGGTTGAAGCCCGAACGGCTCATGGATGCCGATCATGGGCGCCATCGCGACCACGACCAAAGGGATCGACAACGCGACCCCGACCCGCATCCGGTGTGCGAGATCGCGCAGCTCGGCGTCATTGGCTTCTTCCCCACCCGCGCCTGTGCCCGCGATGGGCACCAGCGCCATGCCGCAGATTGGGCAGTCGCCGGGTACGTCGCGCACGATTTCCGGATGCATCGGGCAGGTCCATTTGGGGCCCTCTACCCCTTCAGCCCCTTCTGCCGTCTGGGGCCCGGTGGAGGGCGAAACGTCTTCGTGCCTGTGAGGATGGGCATGTAGTGGATGCGAATGGTTCAGGTCTGCGCCCATTTTGACCTATGATGATGGGTTACAGCTGCAAACCTCCGCCAGCCCTGCCGTAAGTTTGCCGGGTTTCGCTTCGCTCAACCCGGCAGCCCGGCACATTCCTTACCTCACGGCTGTAATGACGGAGGCGGAGCCGTGTTGCACGAACTCGATCTCAACCTTTTTACCGGGCACGAGCTTGTCAAACAGTGCCGGGTCCTTGACTGAAAAATTCATGGTCATCGCGGGCCAGTTCAGGCTCTTGACCGGTTCATGCGCAAGCTTGACCTTGCCGTTGGCGGCATCGACGCCTTTGACAACCGCGACGGTTTTATGGGTGATTGCTTCGGAGCTATTGGCATGGGCCTTGTTATTCGTGCCTTTCATGTCTATCTCTTTCATGTCGGCGGATTGTGCAATACCAAGGCATGAAGCGGATAAAGCGAGAATTGAAGCAATGGCCGGAGCAAGTTTCATGTGTTTCTCCTTTGTGTGGTGTGGGTTGGTTAAAAATGATCTGAGGGGTCGCTTCGCTCAACCTGTCCGACATTTCATGGCGGTTTGGCGGGTTGCGCTTCGCTTCACCCACCCTACGCGGGAATGTGTCTGGAGGGTTACGCTTTCGCTTCATCCGCCGTGCGGCTCGGGATTTTGGGATTATATGGAATGGAAAAGATGGCTTCCCAACACTAAATCGTAAAGTCGATATTATCCCGCCTGTAATAACCACAGCCCCCATCCCATGAACAGGATTCCGCTGGCCTTGCAGATATGCTGACTTTTCACAGGCGCTATTTTTTCCAGAAGAATTACCAGGGTTACGAAAGCCATTCCCAGCAAATTCATGACCCCGACGGCCAACATGATGAGCATCTGTGCCCAGCAACACCCCACACACGTGCTCCCGTGCTTCAGCCCCATACGGAAAGCGCCTTTTGCTCCGTCGCGCCATTCATTCAACAAGAAACCGGCGGGAGACCGGCAATACTGCAAAAGGCTATTTTTCAGAGGAGTCAATTGATACGTGCCGGCGACCAGGAAAATAACAGCCGCCAGGTGTTCGCTCTTGGTATCCATCATGGGCGATATAACGTGCAAACCGTGCAATTGCCACTGCAGCACCGCTAAAACAACGCTGAATATCAGCCATACCAGCAGGTAGGCCGCGGCAAAGATGAAATTGATTTTTTGGGGCGCCGGATAGCGTTTATGGGATATCCTGGAAAACGCGAGGATCATTGGCATGGCGGATGGCAGCATCATCGCGGCCATCATGGCCGCCCACATCAGGTACACCAGGCCGAAATCGACAAGTTTCCATGCCGATGCGTCGGAAGGAGGCATCCACATTTCAGACATCGGCATTGAAGTCATCAGCCAATGCTGGTAGATCAGGTAGGCCCAGCCGCTGACGATGACCGCCAGAAGGGACAGGTTGATGACGGATTGGGTTTTACGCATCCATATGGTTTCGCTGGCAAAGGTAACGCTGGACCCCGGCTTCAAGGCTGATAAGCAAAGGGTGAGTAAAAGCCGTTGCGATCGGTGAATTTCCAGTTTTTGCCGTAATCCTCATATTCATAGCTAATGGACCGGGCCACGACAGCAGGATGGCTGGTCACGACACATAAAGGCGGGTTGTCGATCGTTGCATCGCCACCCTTGAGACCCCGGATTGCCTCAATCTCCGCCTGGGTGACCCCGGGAATGGCGAGCTGCCGCCTATTGCCCTGCTCCTGGTAGTCGATCCTGACTTTTTTGACACCCAACACTTCGCCGACAAAACTCATCAAGATGGCAGGGTGCCCCCCCTGCTTACCGGCATAAATCTGGGTAATTGCGTCAAACTGCGCATCATCCGCGCGCTCATCCACATACAGGGCGGCCTGCCAGCCTCCTTCTTTCATGTTTCCCGGCGAATAACAGGCCAATGCGACATTCAATCCGTCCAGGCTCTGGTCCTTGAAATGACCCGATTCAATATGCCAGGCGACGAGCAGTTTGCAGTCACCTTCGGACGGTGGCTGAAACCAGATGCAGGGGCAGGATGTTACGCAATTACATGTTTCAAAATATCCGCCCTTTACAATCCAATCTATCGGCTTATCCATTGTCCCTCCTCGATTTGATCTCAAAAAGATCCGTCAAAAGGCCAAAGATCCAATTTCATGCGCACGTGTACTGAAATGCAGTCGAAGGTAGCCTATTGCTCCATTACCGTTGGGCGGTGGCTTCAATCTTCAGCATAGCATTACCCCAAGTTATTTCATTGCAGCGGCAATTTCCCGATGGGCTCTCGCCATGCCCGCATTTGCCTTTGCCGCCTGCTCGTAATAGCGAATCAAGCCCCGGCAATGGGCTTGCAGCTCTTGAGCTTGTTTACCGTAGTGATAGCTCTTCGACTCATATTCCTCAAGTAGCTTTTTGTGCTCGTCGGCCCGTTTCTGCATTTCCTTGGCTGCGTCGTCATAATGCCGGGCCAGCGCATCATGATCGGCGGCGCTTTTGGCATTCAAGACGGCCTGCGTCATATCCATCGGATGAGGGTTCGTCGATGCGCAGGAGACCAGCAAACTCAATACCGCTAAAACTGCGAAAAATTTTTTCGTTTTCATGAAATATCCGTGTTTAAGAGAATTGAAAAAAAGAGATAACGTTAATTCGGGCGGATCAACCCCTCTGCCTTCGGCGGGTTCCGCTCGTTCAACCCACCCTACAAAGCTCTATCAGGTTCTTGATGGGTTACGCTTCGCTTCACCCATTCTACAATAAAAATATAAATATTAGTATTTTCATAGTTTTATATATCAAAGTTAAAATATTTTACTATATGAAACATTACGGAAAATATGCGAATTTATGTCAACTGAAAGGATAGTGAAGATCCTTAAAATCATATGTCATGTATCTGCCTGTTTGCGCAAACTCCATCCCTTGACAAGAGCATAAATAGCGGGGATTACGACCAAGGTGAGCAGGGTTGATGAAACCATGCCGCCGACCATGGGTGCGGCGATGCGTCGCATGACTTCCGAACCGGTGCCGCTGCCCCACATGATGGGCAGCAGGCCCGCCATGATCGCGGCCACGGTCATCATCTTTGGCCGCACGCGCTCGACCGCGCCCTCCATAATGGCTGCATATAGATCGTTAACTGACGGCTGGCCGCCCTTGGCCGCGCATTCTGCCTTGATGGCATCCCAGGCGTGGTCGAGATAGATCAACATCACGACGCCCGTCTCCGCGGCAACGCCGGCGAGCGCAATGAAGCCGACAACGACCGCGACGCTGAGGTTGTAGCCGAGCAGCCATATCAGCCAGATGCCGCCCACCAGCGAAAACGGCACCGACAGCATGACGATGAGGGTCTCGGTAAGCCGCCGGAAATTGAGGTAGAGAAGCAGGAAAATGATCGCCAGGGTCAGCGGTACGACCACTTTCAGCTTCTGCTTGGCGCGCTCCATATATTCGAACTGGCCGCTCCAGGTCGCGTAGTATCCGGGCGGGAATTTCACCTGCTCGCTCACCGTCTTTTGCGCCTCGGCCACGTAACCGCCAATGTCGCGGTTGCGAATATCGACGAAGATATAGGCCGACAACAGCGCATTTTCAGTGCGGATGCTGGGCGGCGCCTTGACCGTTTTCACGCTTGCCAACTGTCCCAGTGGGATCATGGCGCCGTTCATGACGGGTATCAGGACCTGGCTGGCGATGGCCGACGGGTCCTGCCGCAGTTCGCGCGGATAGCGCACGGTGACAGCGAAGCGCTCGCGGCCCTCCACAGTGGTCGTCAGCATCTCGCTGCCCAGCGCCATCGAAATCACTTCCAGCAGATCGCCGACGGCCAGCCCATAACGGGCTAGCTCCAGGCGGTCGGGCTCGATATCGAGGTAGTAGCCGCCGGTGGTACGCTCCGCGTAGGCACTGGTGGTTCCGGGCACGGTTTTGACGACCGCCTCGATATGCCTGGCGAGCTCTTCCATTTCGCTTAAGTCCTTGCCGAATACCTTGATGCCGATCGGCGTGCGGATGCCGGTGGCGAGCATGTCGATCCTGTTCTTGATCGGCATGGTCCAGGCATTGCTGACCCCCGGTATCTGCAGGGCCTGGTCCAGTTCGACGATCAGCTTGTCGATGGTCATGCCGGGCCGCCATTCATTTTCCGGTTTCAGGTTGATGATTGTTTCCGCCATCTCCAGCGGGGCTGGGTCGGTGGCGGTATTGGCGCGCCCGGCCTTGCCCAGCACCGATGCGACCTCGGGGAAAGTTTTGATGATCTTGTCCTGGGTCTGCAACAACTCGGCGGATTTGGTGACTGATAATGCCGGCAAGGTGATGGGCATAAACAGCAGGCTGCCCTCATTTAATGTTGGCATGAACTCGCTGCCCAGCTTCGTTGCCGGAAATACCGAAACTGCGAGCGTGATTACGGCCAACGCAAGGGTGAGCTTCTTCCAGCGCATGACCCAGGCGATAATGGGACGGTAAATCCATATCAGGAAGCGGTTAACGGGATTTCTCCGCTCAGGCATGATCTTGCCGCGAATGAACAGGAGCATCAGCACCGGCACCAGCGTAATGGACAGCAGCGCCGCGCCCGCCATTGCAAAAGTTTTGGTGTACGCGAGCGGCGCGAACATGCGCCCTTCCTGGGCTTCCAGCGTGAATACCGGCAGGAAGGAAACGGTAATGATGAGCAGGCTGAAGAACAAGGCGGGGCCTACCTCGCGGCAGGCATCGATTACGATCTGCAGGCGGGGGGTGTCCGGCGGCGCCCGTTCCAGATGCTTGTGGGCATTCTCGATCATGACGATTGCGGCATCCACCATGGCGCCGATGGCGATGGCGATGCCGCCCAGGCTCATAATGTTGGAATTGAGTCCCAGCATGTGCATGGCTGTCAGCGCGATGAGCACGCCGATCGGCAGCATGATGATGGCCACCAGCGCACTTCGCGCATGCATGAGAAACACCATGCAGACGATAGCCACAATAATGCTTTCCTCGATCAGGACCCTTTTCAGATTGTCGATGGCGCGATGGATCAGGTCCGACCGGTCATAGACTGCCTGCAACGACACGCCTTCCGGCAGGCCACTGGATATTTCCTTGATCTTGCTTTTCAGGTTGCCGATGACGTCAAGCGCGTTCTGGCCGTAACGCGCCACGGCAATGCCGGAAACCACTTCACCCTCACCGTTCAGCTCCGCGATGCCGCGCCGCTCATCCGGCGCCAGCTCGACCCGCGCCACGTCGCGGATCAGCACCGGCGTGCCTTCATGCGCCTTGACTACGAGATTTTCGATGTCGGAGATGCCGCGCAGGTAGCCTCGGCCGCGCACCACGTATTCGGTTTCCGCCATCTCGATCACCCGGCCGCCCACATCGCGGTTGCTGGCGCGGATTACCGCAGCGACCTGGTTGAGAGGAATTCCGTAAGCCTGCAGCTTGCGCGGTTCCACGGTGACCTGATAGGTTTTGACGAACCCGCCCACGCTCGCCACCTCGGCCACACCCTGTGCTTTGGTGAGCTGATAACGCACGAACCAATCCTGGATGGAGCGCAGTTCCGCGAGCGTGTGCTGGGCGGCGGTCACCACATATTGATACACCCAGCCGACACCCGTGGCGTCCGGCCCCAGGGTCGGGATGACGCCCCGCGGCATGCGCCCCGATGCGAAATTGAGATATTCGAGTACCCGCGTGCGCGCCCAGTAAATATCAGTGCCATCCTCGAAAATGACATAGATGAAGGAAGCACCGAACACCGACAGTCCGCGCACCACCCTGGATTTGGGCACTGCCAGCATGGCCGTGCTCAGGGGATAGGTGATCTGGTCTTCCACCACCTGCGGCGCCTGGCCCGGATACTCGGTATAGATGATGACCTGCACATCCGATAGATCGGGAATCGCGTCCAGTGGTGTGCGCATCGCGGCGTAGATGCCGAGGCCGGCGGTGAATGCCGTGGCCAGCAACACCAGCAACACGTTGCGCGCGGACCATTCGATAATCCGGCTGAGCATGTCAATGTCCCCGCTGATACCGACTGCGATCGCCGGCGACTGGGCTTCCCACCGGCGAGTGGATGGGCTGGATGCGCACGATGACATATTCGCCCGCCGCCCCCTCGATGATCTCGAAGTCGACCTTCTGGCCGGGTTTCAGCGGTCGCAGCAACGCCGGATCCCTGGCACGGAAATCCATGGTCATCGCCGGCCAGTTGAGACTGGCAATCGGATCATGTGCAATCGTTACCGTCGCGTGTGCCCAATCCATCGCTTCAATGCTGCCGACACCAAGATGACTCGCCGGCACAGGCGCTGCCCCGGGTGCTGTCAGGGAGCCCCCGGACTCGACTTGAGCATTTCCACCCGGCCTGGAAGCGGGGGTATTTTGACCGGAACCGCCCACGAAGCCGCCCATGAAGCCGCCCATGAAGCCGCTTAAGGCCGCCTTGAGGTTGCTCTCCGCGTCGATGAGAAAGTTTGCGCTGACCACCACCGTTTCCCCGGCTTCCAACCCCCCCAGCACTTCAGCATAGCCATCCGCATGGACGCCCACTTTTACCGTGCGCGGCTCGAACCGGCCTCTGCCGAGATCAACCAGAACCAGCGTGCGTGTGCCGGTATCGAGCACCGCCGAATCAGGCACGGTAAGCATCTTGTTTTTGGTATGAGTCGAGGCGAACTCCACCCTGCCGTACATAGCAGGCTTGAGCAGCCCCTGGGTGTTCGGCAGCTCGATACGTACTTTTGCGGTTCGGGTTTCAGGCATCACGGTGGGATAGACGAAAGTCACCGTACCGTTGAACACCTTGTCCGGATAGGTGTCGATCCGGATGGTGGCGGTCTGTCCACGATGCACCGCGGCCAGATCCTGCTCGAACACATCCGCCAGTATCCACACGGTGGAGAGATCGGCGATCTGATACAGCACCTCTCCCGGCATGAAGCGTTTCCCCTGGACGGCAGGTTTGTCCAGCACCACGCCGCTAGCGGCGGAACGCAATGTAAGATATTGCTTGACCTCGCCTTTCTGTCGCAGCGTTTGCAGATCAACCTCCGATATGTCCCAGTTGCGCAACCGCTGCAAGGCGCTCTCGGCCAGTCGCTGCATGGACTCCTGAACTTCGTGGCTGCCTTCTGCGACCGCATGCATGCCATTCACGGCGATAAGATATTCATGTTGTGCCGTGATCAATTCAGGGCTGTACACATCGATCAGGGCCTCGCCTTTTCTCACGGTCTGGCCGGTAGTGTTCACATGGAGCCGCTGTATCCAGCCTTCGAACCTGGGCGCCACGGTGTATAGCCGGCGCTCGTCTGCCTGAACCGTTGCCACGGCCCTCACAGTGCGAATAAGTTCACGCAGCACGGCGGCCTCGGTTCTGACGCCCAGCTTCTGTATTTTTTCGGTGCTGATCGTCACCACTGCACCTTCGGACGGTGGTTCTTCGCCCTCGTAAACGGGCAGGTAATCCATACCCATCGAATCTTTCTTGGGCACTGGTGAAGTGTCAGGGTGCCCCATGGGGTTGCGATAGTAGAGAATTCTGCCTTTCTTGCCTTCGGGCTCGACAGCCTCGGACGGGCTGGGCGGCTTGGCGGCAGAGGTCGCCGGTTGAGTACTACCCCACCAATACCCTACGGCCAGGGCGGCCCCGGTCAGGGCGGCAACAATCGTTAATTTGGCGGCGGACTTCACATGAGGCTCCGTTAAAGGTTAATGTGGCGATTTCCCGGTGAGCAGATCGATTTCCGCCAGTGTCTTGTTGTAGCTGGCGATGGCTGTCACCCGGCTGATTTCATAGGTGAACACCGTCATCTGGCTGTCGAGCAGCGTAAGGAAGTCCACGCGATTGACCCGGTATGCAGCCAATGCCGCCTCGACAGTGAGCCGGGCTTGAGGCAGGATGGCAGTCTGGTACAGCCGCGCGGATTGCAGGTTTTGCTCGGCCGCCGCGGTCTGCTGGCGCAGGCCCGCCGATACTTCATTGCGCTGCGCCTCGTGCAGACTCCGGGCCTGATCGCGCATCGCCAGGGCCTCCGAGACGCGCGGCGCGAGCTTGTTCTCGCGCCATACCGGCAGGTTGATCGCCATCGTCAACGTGACCATATCGGGGCGCCGGGAACCATCCAGCATGTTGTCGCGCTGGCCATATGACAGACGAACGTCGAGGTCGGGATAGTAATTCCTGTGCGCGAGATCCACCGCTTTCTCGTTACGCGCCACGATGCTCCGCAGTGCCTGCAACTGCGGACGCTGCGTCAGAGCCGTTTCGCGCAGCGATTCCATATCCAGGCTCTCTTCCCGCAATTGCGGCGATGCCGGTACCGGCGCTGCGACGGTTGCGTCACGGCCCAGGGCGCGAATGAGCTCGGCTTCGAGCGCCAGCCGTTCACGGGCGAACCTGAGCAGTTCGTCCACCATTCTGGATACCTGTGTCTGCGCCTTCAGCACGTCGGCCTGGCTTCCCCTTCCCGTCTCATAATGGTCCTCGGCGATGTGAAGAAACTCTTCCAGGATCCGTTTGTTCCGCTCGGCCAGGCGCGTCTTTTCGAGCGTGAGTCCCAGATCGAAATAAGCCGTCTTGATGTCGCGCGCCACACGGTTCACGGTTTCTTTGTAACCGTGCTCGACGGCCTCCGCATCCCTGGCGGCAACATCCTTACGTAACCCGCGTTTTCCCGGGAAGGGCAGGCGTTGGGACAGGCCGATCATTTTCATGGTCATGTCCTCGCGATTGAAAGGCGACGATGCCAGGGGCGCGTTGATCACACCTGCTTCAAGGACAGGGTCATCGAGCGCCTCCGCAGGCGCTATTCTCTGGCGGGCGGCTTCGCGTGCGCGTAGCGCAGCCTGAATTTCCGGATTGTTTTCCAGGGCTTCCGCAACCAAAGCCGTCAACGGAGTGGGAGTGCCATTTTTTATATCTGCTGCTGTAGAAACCGCCGAGAATAGTCCGGGAACGTTTAGTGCAGGTGCGGTTGGTGCAAACGGTAATGCGCCAGCCGGGTTCTCCGATCTCACGTTTACGGAAAACATGACCAGGGCAAAAAATGAAGCAATAGCCGTGCTTCGGCGCAACGAGATAGTCATCCTGATCTCCTTAAATCTCCTGACATCTCCTGACAACGAAGATATCGATTCAGCAACATCCGGCCAGCAGCTGTCGTCAACGCCCGGACAAACTGCCGCCAGGGACCCACTAAAGGTCTGGAATACGAAATATGAATCAGCCTAAGCAGTTACTGACGCTGCGGACATCGATGCGAGGGGCATCGTGCAACAGGCGGATTTCTTCTGTCGAAGAGTTAAGAGAGAGGAGGACGCTGCGGTTGCGGAAGAATGGATGAGGTAAAACGGGGGTTAAACGCAACGTTGTATGAAGATCCACCGGCGTGGTTCAACGCGGCCACTGCGGGAAGCAGACCGCTGCCGCTGATGTGGCATACGACGTCATCGCACGATAGGGTGAAGCCTGCTTCATCCAGGTTGTTATCATTGGTGGCAGGTTGTGGATGACCGGCCACATCATGTTGGCTACAGGCGGCGGGCGTGGCAGAATGGATGGGTGCTTCAATTCCGGTAGCCGTCTTTTGAGCCTGCACGGCCTGGGTGCAGAGCGGCATGATTGCGGCGAGCGCGCCTTGCAGGGGCAGCCCAACCATGATCAGGACGAGCAAAAGTTTGTGGAGTTTGCGGAAACTCATATTAATTAGTATGCGCATTTTGACCATGCAGGGCAAGAGTCTTTTACGTAAAAATGAAATACGGGGCGCAGGAGCGACATGAACTTGACGGGCGGGATGAACCCTTTGCAGGTCGGGCTCCGCCCGACGATCCAGGACTATTACCGGGCAGAGTCCGGCCTGCATTGGATCGAACCCAGAATTTCTATTAATGGATGGGTTGTGAATTGATGGCAACGGCAGAGATGAAGTACGCTTTGCGTTTACCGGGTTTTCAAGGATGGGCGATACTGGTTGCCGCGGCGGCGGCCGGGGTGATAACAGAATTGACGCTGCCCGCGTGGGCTCATGGAGCCGGGCCGCATGTTCACGGGCAGGCAATCCTGGAAATCGCGATAGACGAAGCAATGGTGCAGGTTAATCTGAACAGCCCGCTGGATAACCTGCTGGGATTCGAACATGCCCCTCGAAATGAGAAAGAACGTAAAATTGTAAGAACCGTGGCGACGAGGCTGCACCAGGGAGACAATCTCTTCATTTTTACTCCCGCCGCTCAGTGCCGGTTGGAGTCGGCCCGGCTGGAATCCCCAATGCTTTCACCCGATTTGCTGATGCCTGTCTCCGGCAATAGCGCCGGCAAAAGTGGCGGCGGCACCAAAGGCATACCTCAAGCGCCCTCGCCCGCTCCTTCCGCTCCCGCTGCTGTCTCCGATGATCACGCGGAGCTCGACGCAACCTGGAATTTCCGGTGTGCCCAGCCACAGGCTTTACAGGGCGTCGATGTGCGGTTGTTCCAGGCATTCCCCGGCTTGCGGCGCATCGATACGGCAATCGCCGGGCCTAAGGGACAGTCGAGCGCCAGACTCTCACCTGCCTCCACCCGGTTGAAATGGGATTGAAAAGGGATTGAAGAGGGATTGAAATGGGGCTTAAAGATAACGGGAATCGCACCGGCCATGTCTGGACATGACTGAGCTTGTCATCGACATCGAGAATCTGGTTTTCCAATGGCCGGGCAGGAGCGGTTTCCGGCTGTCGATCCCGCAATTCAAGGTGAAGCGGGGGGAACGCGTCTTTTTGCAAGGTGCGAGCGGCAGCGGCAAGAGCACCCTACTGGGCCTGCTGGGTGGTGTTCTGCTGCCGCAGCCGTGCCGCCTGCGGGTGCTGGGGACCGATCTGACGGCACTGACATCCAGTGCGCGCGACCGGTTTCGCGTGGATCATGTGGGTTTTCTGTTTCAGCAATTCAACCTTGTGCCGTATCTGTCCGTGCGCGAGAACGTGCTTCTGCCTTGCAGGTTCTCGCAGCACAGGCGGCAACGAGCCATGGAAGCCACGGGCGCCAGCGCGGCTGATGCGCTCGAACGTTCGGCGGACCGCCTGCTCGATCAACTGGGGCTGGATGCCGTGCTGGCGCGGCAACCCGCCACGGCGCTATCGGTCGGGCAGCAGCAGCGCGTGGCCGCTGCGCGCGCCCTGATAGGCCACCCCGAACTGATCATCGCCGATGAACCAACCTCGGCGCTCGACGCGGACCGGCAGTCGGAGTTTCTCGATATATTGCTGGGGCGCTGTAATGATGAAAATGTCACACTGATTTTCGTCAGCCATGACGAGCGACTGGCGACGCACTTTACGCACGGCATTCACCTAAACGAGCTGTGCGGGTAAACTGCGGGAACATCCGGGAGCAGCATTCAGATCTATTGTCGGGCAGCTTCGCCAGCACGTCCTGATAGCCCAGCGGAGATTGGTAAGACTGAAGATCGATCTTCTCTTGGAGAGCTCAAAGCCGGCTAGTAAATTAGACCCGAAGCTCGCCAAATGGACTCCTCGGGAATCTCAATCAGGATTGTGGGATTCCCGTGACGGCCCGGGATTGAACACTACATCACCGCGCCGCGACAATTGTCCCTTTCCTTCGGCATTCCACCACCCGCCTCCTAAAGCGACCAGGAGTGCTGTGGTATCCTGAAAACGCTGGGCTAATACCTGAAGATAGCCTATCCGAGCCTGATAGTACTGGCTATTGGCGATCAGAACCTGGATATAATTAACAAGGCCAGCCTGATAATTGATCTGCACCAGGTGCAGAGCCTGACGGGAAAAATCGAGCTGTTGAGATTGGCTCTGCAACGCCTCGGCATCATGCTCCAGCGCAAGCAAGGTATCGGCTATCTGGGCCAGAGCATTCAGTGCCGTCTGGCGGTAGTTCGCCAGGGATTGTCTATAGGCATCGATTGCAGCTTTGCGTTGCCACCATAGTGTTCCACCACGAAATAGCGGTGCGGCAAAGCTGGCGCCCACACTCCAGAAATTGCCGGTGTTCATAAAGATGTCCACGAGATTCCGGTTGTTCTGCCCGTAGGTGCCGCTCAAGGTGAAGCTGGGAAGCATATCCGCAGTAGCGACACCAATATTGGCATTATATTGATGCACTTGAGCTTCGGCTGACAATATATCGGGGCGCTGGCGTGCCAATTGTGAAGGCAGGGTAACCGGCAAATCCGCCGGGAGCGAGAGATCGTCCAGGTCGATCTCCAAGGCGATCCCTTCGCCTGGCGAGTGTCCGGCCAGCGTGGCAAGCAGATGCTCGGCCTGGCTGCGCTTCTGCTCGAGCGATGGGAGGGTGGCCTGGAGCGCTGCGAGCTGCGTCCTGAGGGTGACGACATTTACATATGGAACCGTACCTGCCTGAATTTGTGTCTGGGTTACCTTGATCTGCTCCTGCAATAAACCGATCAGTTCATGCGTGGCCTGAATCTGAGCCTTATACGCTGCACGGGCAATCACGGTGTTTACAATATTGCCGGATACGGTCAGATAGGTGGCCAGAACAGTGTACCGCTGGAAATCCCGCTGCGCTCCCAGGCTCTCCACTGCCCTGCGCTGGCCGCCAAATACATCCAGCGTATAACTTATGGTAGTAGATAATGTGAAGAGATTAAAAATGGTGGCGGTACTTCCTCCGAAGCGAGCCGACGAGAATCTCTGACGGACCGCCGATCCACCAAGATCTGCCTGAGGGTAGAAAATCCCATAGCCGGCGCGAAGATTTTCCTGGCTTTGGCGCAACCCCGCCTGTGCCGCTTGCAGATCCTGATTATTAATGAGCGCGTCTCTTACAAGTGCATCGAGTTTGGGAGATTTAAAGAGGTGCCACCAGTCCTCTGCGATATCGGCTGCCTGGTCAAAGTTTTGTGCCTCGCCCGCAGCAGAAATAGTGGCCTTCGGCAGTTCGCCTGGTACGTAGCGGTCCGGGCCGGGGATTTGCGGGCGAACAAAGTCAGGGCCCACCATGCAACCTGCCAGGGACACCAGGCAGACTGTGCAAACCAGCCTTATGAGGCATTTGCTGCAGTTGAAAAATTGCTGTGGCGAACTTCTTTGATCCAGTCTTCTTTGATAACAGCGCCACATATGTACCTTCTCCTGTGCCGCACTCCAAATGATCCTGACACCGCCGTTTTTCTGCAGAAAGTATGGTGTTTGGCAACAACTCCGCCAGCAAGGTTCGAGAAATAGCCAAATGTTGTATATGGCAGCTTAATCAGGCGACTATTCTTTGATGATTTTCTGCTTTCGGTGAAGCGAATCTTGCTTGCCAGATCCCGCACCCGCGGCGCTTTAATGTCAGTCTTGTCGAGCCCCGCCTGGATCGTCCGTTCCGGCAAGTACGCATTGCGTACCACACGCCGCCGTCCCGCTGATCTATATCAAAACGATAACGTTCGAGAAATTCGGCAACCTCAGCTTCGATTGCTCACGTCAGCACTGCTCCGTCCCGTAGCACCTGCATCAATATATCCGCGACGTCGCTAGCAATTCCTGGATTTCTTAATGCTAAGACGTTATCTTTGCTCATGGCGTATTCCTCCTTCTTTTGAAGTTGATGATCTTGGTCGACCATC
>DASVYI010000280.1:0-3946 GCA_036392275.1 Nitrosospira sp.
AGACCATAGAAGACTTTGTCGGTAATACGCCTCTGGTTAAACTCAAGCACTTGCCGGGGGTGACCAGCAATGTCGTTCTCGTCAAGTTGGAAGGTAACAATCCCGCCGGTTCGGTAAAGGATCGTCCGGCATTGTCGATGATCACGCGTGCGCAGGAGCGTGGGGATATCAGGCCGGGTGACACCCTGATCGAGGCCACCAGCGGCAACACCGGTATCGCGCTGGCGATGGCGGCGGCGATCATGGGCTATCCGCTCATACTGGTGATGCCGGAGCATCTGAGCGTGGAACGGCGGCAATCCATGCGCGCGTACGGTGCCGAGATCATACTCACTTCGAAAGAAGGCGGCATGGAGGAAGCGCGGGACGTGGCCGAGCGCATGCGCGACGAGGGACAGGGAATCATTCTTGATCAGTTTGCCAACCCGGATAACCCACGGGCCCATTATGAGGGCACGGGTCCCGAGATCTGGCGCGACACCGCCGGGACGATTACGCATTTCGTGAGCAGCATGGGCACTACCGGCACGATCATGGGTTGTTCCAGGTATTTCAAGGAAAAAAACCCGGAAATCCAGATCATCGGGGTGCAGCCGGAGGAGGGCGCCCAGATTCCGGGCATTCGCAAATGGCCGGAAGCCTATCTGCCAAAAATTTATGATGCCAGCCGGGTGGACTGCCTCGTGCGGGTTTCCCAGGCGGAAGCCGAGGATATGACCCGGCGGCTGGCGCGGGAGGAGGGTGTTTTCGCCGGGATTTCATCGGGCGGCGCCTTGGCGGCGGCGCTCAAGATTTGTGCCGAAGTACACAATGCAGTCATCGTGTCGATCGTTTGCGACCGTGGCGACCGTTATCTTTCCACAGGGGTTTTTCCCGCCTGAGCCGGAAGAACGGATTGTCCAATGAGCGTAGAGTGCGGACATAATAGCACTCGATTGGCGCAGGATCAGCCACGGCAATGGTGCGAAGGAGTTTCCATACGGTCTATCGAGATCGACGGTTTATTCAGAGATTTCTCGGGCAATCCGCCATATTGCCAGCGTTTCTTATTGCCATTTCTGGCGCATACGCCGGGCCTCGCATTACCCTGTCCGCCGATGATGTTCAAAACCCGCTTTTTCATGCCAGAGGAATTCAACTGAGCCTTGCCGGCCCGAAGGCATCAGTGCTGAACGTGCGGTTGAACGAGGTCGCGATACAGGGAAAAATCTGGCGCAACCTGAATTTTTCCTGCCACCGGTTTCAGGTTGCGGAAGATTTGATCCGCTGCGATGCGGGAACGTTGGGGCTATCCGGCTCGGCATCGTTGCCGGTGACGTTCGATCTTTCATCCCGCCATAAAACCCTGGATTTGCAAATCGGGACCGCATCCGGGGTAGGCGCCGGGAGCTGGCGGCTGTCCGCCCGCTGGGGAGAGGCGAAGTGGGAAGGTATTCTCACCGTAGCAAACGGTCAGGCGGCGCAGATCGCGCAATTGCTGCCGCAGAGCGAAGGGCAAATCTTGCCGGGTTCCGTAAAGGGAAATGTCAACGGTACGATCAAGGCGCGCGGTAATGCCAGCGGGCGTGTGGACATTGAAACGGATATGGCGGTGGATGGCGTGGCGTTCAGCGATGCGGCCGGGCAGCATGCCGGCGAGGACATCGGCCTGGAAATAAGCGCGAACGCGTCGCGCAGTGGAGGAGGCGGGGAAGAGGGCCTGTGGGAGTGGCGCGCGGATGTGAATTGGCCGAAAGGTGGAATTTTCTGGCAGCCGCTGTATTTTGCCGGCCACGACCATCGTTTCAGCGCCAGCGGCGACCTGGATAAAAATGCCCTGCGCTTGCGCGAGGGAAAGCTTGTGCTTTCCGGCATCGGCGAAATGGATTTATCGGGTGTGGTAGACCCTAAGGCGAAGCGGCTTCGCGATTTCGATGTGACTGCCGCCCATCTGGGATTGGCGGGATTGTTCGATCAAGCTGTCAAACCTTTTCTGATGAACAGTCCTTTTGCCGAGCTGAAAACCGCGGGCAACGCCGGTATCCAGTGGCGCTACCGCGACGGCGCCAACGAATTTCTTGATCTCGATTTGCGCGATATCTCGCTGGAAGACGGCCACGGACGCTTTGCGTTGCGCGGCGTCAACGCCAGCATACCGTGGAAGGCGCGCGAACTGACCAAGGCGGATGTTCACATCCAGAGCAGCCAGTTGGGAAAGGTACCTATAGGCGAATTGCGCATACCGCTGGAAATAGAGGGCACAAATTCGGGTATCCCGGGTTTTCGCATCCCTCATATGAGCGTGCCCATTCTTGACGGTGAGTTTACCCTTGAGAATTTCAGTGCCTCGCCGCAAGCGCAAGGTTCGTCTGGCTGGCAATGGCAATTCAGCGGCGGCCTCTCGCCCATTTCCATGCAGAAACTGACCGAAGCGCTGGGCGTTCACCCCATGCAGGGCACGCTATCGGGAACGATTCCGCGAGTCAGCTACAATGGATCGTCCGTCGATATGGATGGCGCCCTGATTTTTAAAGTATTCGATGGGACGGTGGAGCTAAAACACTTGAAGCTGCTTCACCCGATGGAAACCGCCGCCACGCTCATGGCGGATGTGGACATGCGCAATCTCGATCTCAACCTGCTTACCGGCACTTTTTCATTCGGCAGCATGCAGGGCCGCATCGATGCAGCGGTGCACGGTCTCGAGCTTTTCAACTGGAAACCGGTAAAGTTCGACGCCAGCCTCCGGAGCAGTCCGGGCGATTATCCCAAACGCATCAGCCAGGCCGCGGTGCAGAATATCTCGTCTCTTGGCGGAGCGGGCGCGGCCGCCGCGATCCAGCGCAGTGTCCTGCATTTTTTCGAGCAGTTCGGTTATTCAGAGATCGGCTGGAGCTGTTCATTGCGTAACGGAATTTGCCGCATGGGCGGCATAGAATCCGAACCGCTGCCATATGGTTATCTCATCGTCAAAGGCGGCGGAATCCCAGCCATTTCCGTGATAGGCTATAATCGCAACGTGGACTGGTGGGAGCTGGTCAGGCGCCTGGAGCGCATCACCCAAGCCAATGTCAAACCTGTCATTCAGCATTGACACTCAGTAAGATGATGTAATGGAAAATTTTTTCGTTCGTGCGAGCCTGCTGGCATTTTTGGGCGTGTCTGTATCCCTATTCGTATCCGGATGCGTCACCATCAACATTTATTTTCCGGCGGCTGCGGCCGAGAAAGCCGCGGACAAAATCATAGAAGATGTCTGGCAGCTCAAAAAACCCGGAGAGGGCGGGCAGGGCACGGATTCAGCCGCGCCTTCGGGGTCCGCTGCCCAACCCGCCGAGCAGCCGCAGCCATCGGTACAACCGCAACACTAAAGGTCATCCAATGGTCAATCCAAACCTGCTTATCCGTTTCGTACCATTTGCGCTGTTCATGTTTTTGTCATTGATCCCGCTTTCCGGCCACACGCAGGTCAATATCGAGATCGATACGCCGGCGATAGCAAGCCTCAAGCAGAGCATGCAGCAGCGGCACCATCAGCTCGAGTCCTATTACGAACGCGGTGCGGTGGGACTCACGCGCGATGGCCTCATTGCGATGCGCGATGCCAACGCCGTGCCGCTGTCGGCGCGCCAGCCGGTCAATGCGCTGATCGCCGCCGAAAACCAGGACCGGAATGCGCTGTATCGAGAGATCGCCCGTGCCAATGCTCACCCGGAATGGGAGGCGGATATCCGTTCCACGTTCGGGCAGCGCTGGATCGAATTGGCCAAGGCGGGCTGGTGGTATCAGGCCGCGAATGGTTCCTGGGTCGGAAAGTAAGAATCACCCTCATATCGCCGGAAATCCAAACATAAAAACTTGTCCCGGGTTTACCTATATTCCGTAAAAAACGACACTCGTCATGCCGGGCTGGACCCGGCATCCAGCTCGACTAACCATATAACTCTATACCGTGTCACCTGTACTG
>DASVYI010000281.1:0-3262 GCA_036392275.1 Nitrosospira sp.
ATCGCGTTATTCCGCCAGGGTAAATTCCGTGATGTAAAACTGGCCAGGCAACAGGCCGCCAAACTGGAAAACGTATTTGAGCAGAAGGGTGAGGTCAAGGTGCTTCCGCTCATCATCAAAGCGGATGTTCAGGGTTCCTACGAGGCGCTGGGACATGCCTTGCAGAGGCTTTC
Source organism: Nitrosospira sp. (assembly GCA_036392275.1). GTDB lineage: Bacteria > Pseudomonadota > Gammaproteobacteria > Burkholderiales > Nitrosomonadaceae > Nitrosospira. Next base: position 174 of record DASVYI010000281.1, read on the forward strand.
GACCGACGAGGTCAGAGTCAACATCATCCACAGCGCCGTGGGTGCGATCACCGAATCCGACATCAACCTGGCTCTGGCTTCCAAGGCCGTGGTGATTGGTTTCAACAGCCGCGCGGACTCGGTTGCACGCAAGCTCATTGCTTCAACCGGGGTGGATGTACGTTACTACAGCATCATTTACGAGGCGGTGGATGAAATCAAGGCGGCGTTATCCGGAATGATGGCGCCCGATCGCAGGGAGAACATCACGGGGTTGCTGGAAATCCGGGAGGTATTCCGCATTTCCAAAGTGGGCGCGGTAGCGGGCTGCTACGTTCTCGAAGGTATCGTCAAACGGAGTTCGCTGGTGAGGCTCATACGCAATGGGCAACTGATCCATACTGGCGAGCTGGATTCCTTGAAACGCTTCAAGGATGATGTCAGGGAAGTCAGGGCCGGTTTCGAATGCGGCCTGTCGCTAAAAAACTTCAATGACATCCAGACGGGCGATCAGCTCGAAACCTACGAAATCGTCGAAGTCGCGCGCAGTCTGTAATGCGGGTTTGCCTGCATCGGAGTATTTATGCCTAAAGATTATTCGCGCGCGTTGCGTATCGCTGACCAGATTCAGCGTGAATTGTCGGATCTGATTCGCAATGAGCTCAAGGATCCCCGTATCGGCATGATCACCCTGACCGGCGTCGAGGTGAGCCACGACTATGCCCATGCCAAAGTTTTTTATACGACATTGCGGAGCGAAAGCGATAATTTTTTAACCGCCAATGGGCTGGAACATGCGGCTGGTTTTTTACGCAGCCATCTGTCGCACCGGTTGAAGCTCCGGGTCATCCCGCAACTCCACTTCATCTATGATGAGTCGGTCGAACGGGGTGTACGTCTGGCACATCTGATAGATGAAGCCGTAGCCCGGGAAGGCGCGCCGGAAGAGCCGGGTGGCGCCTGACCCCCTGACCCCTCGTCATTGAATTCTCAGGTTTTTTTGTACCCCAAACATCTCAAGCGCGAAATCAGCGGTGTACTGCTGCTTGATAAGCCTGCTCGCATTTCCTCCAATCAGGCGCTTCAAATTGCGAAGCGGCTGTTCGCGGCGGCCAAGGCCGGTCACACCGGCACCCTTGATCCGATGGCGACAGGATTGCTGCCGGTCTGCTTCGGAGAGGCCACCAAATTTTCCGCCGTGTTGCTGGGCGCGGATAAGACTTATGACGCAACGTTGAAATTAGGTTATATCAGCACTACGGGTGATGCCGAAGGCGAGATTTCAGTGGCGCTCGATAAAGAACCCGAAGATTCGAGGTTGACGTTGCCGCATGTCGAGATGGTACTGCAAAGCTTTACCGGAGCAATCATGCAGAGGCCGCCGATGTTCAGCGCCATCAAGCATCGGGGAAAACCCATGTATCGCTACGCCCGGGAAGGTGTCGTCATCGAACGGCAGCCGCGCAAGGTTTTTATCCGCAATCTGCAGGTACAAGCCATTACGCATGATGAGATGCGCATCGTGGTCACATGCGGTACGGGCACGTATGTTCGTACACTGGCTGAAGATATCGGCAGGGCACTGGGATGGGGCGGTGCATATCTCACTGCTTTGCGCCGGACCGTTCTTGACGATTTCAATCTGACGCATGCCTATGCGCTGGACGTAATCGAAGCCATGCCGGCGGTCCGGCGCGAGCATTGCCTGCTTTCGGCCGATAGTCTCGTCCAGAAGCTTCCTGCCGCAACGCTGGATGCTGCAGCAGCGGTATCGCTGCTGCAGGGACGCACCATCGGAAATTTTATCTCGGCGCATGGCTTGACGGAAGGCGGAAAGATCCGGCTGTACGATCAGCAAGAATGTTTTTTAGGGCTGGGGGAGATTACCGCCCGGGGTGAAATCGCTCCCAAGCGGCTCATGAATTTTTGTGCAGAACGCCCGGCTGGCAATTAGGGCCGGACGATGCCGTGCCGCAGATGCGCTGTGAAAGAGTCTGTTTTAGAAACTATCCGGGAACGGCGCTAGCAACCTCAACCTGTCGGACTTAAAGGGGGAATCGGCTGCAAAAGCGTCTGGCAGGTCCATATTTCACCGCTTTTTGACCAATAGAACAACTATTGGTCTGCAAAATCGTCAAAATCTGTCCTCACCCAGCCATTTTTTTGCTTCGATTCTTCAAGTCCGACAGGCGGCTGCTAGGCGTTTGCATGGGGAAGCATGCTATCGGTAACATCCTTGCCTATGCCGCGGTACCCGGTGAAACGGCCCGCCGAATCGAACATCGGCTCGCCGCTGACCATCAAATATTGCTGGGAGCCATCGGATTTGGTGCGGCTGTAGACAAAATCCAGAAAGGGCCTCCGTGATGCAATGTTTGACTTGAATGCCGTATACTCGGCTTCGTTCCAATGCGTTCCCTTGTTTCCCGCCGGCTCACCCATCAAGTTACCGACCGTAATCCCGAGCATCTCGAGAACCGGTCCGTAAACCTTGGTGAAATTTCCTTTTTCATCCTGTTCCCAATACCAGTCAGACGCGAGCTCAGTCAGGCGCCGGAAGCGCGCCTCGCTCTCGCGTAGCTCTGCGGTTCGCTCTGCCACGGTCTGTTCCAGTTCCTGGTTATAATTCTTGAGTTTTTTATACAATAATCGGACTTCCAGCATGTTGTATATGCGTGTCTGGACTTCGATCAGATCAAATGGCTTGCTGACGAAATCCTTCGCGCCTGCCTGCAGCGCACGCAGCTTGTGGCCCGGCTGGGCGGTAATGACAAGTACAGGCAGATAGCCGTTCGTTTCGATTTCCTTCAACCCTTCCAAGACCTGAAATCCATCCATGCCCGGCATCTGTAAATCCAGCAGAATCAGATCATAGCGATTCTGGCGATAGAGGTCGCAAACCTCGAGTGGATTCATTGTCGAGCCTACACAGGTGTAGCCCCCATCGCTGAGCATCTGCTCGAGCAGACGGACATTGGCATCCTGATCGTCGACAATCAGGATTTTAGCTTTAAGAATATCGGGTTTGCTAATCATTTAGGGCCTGTTAACACTAATTTGGCACCCGCGATGGCGACGGATTTCGTCCAGCACGAGGCATGAGCCGCGCG
>DASVYI010000282.1:0-2194 GCA_036392275.1 Nitrosospira sp.
ATGATCTGATCTCGGAAATGGCCTCGTTGAGTTCGAAGGCCGTATCCGGGGACTTCCTTGTTCTGACCGAAGCGCTGAAGGCACGGTTCGGCACGTCATTGGAGGCGGTCCTGCTCTATGGATCCTGTTTGCGGGCCCACGAGATCGGCGATGGCGTGGCGGACTTTTATGCCGTGGTGAACAGTTACGAGGATGCTTATCCCGAACGCTATTTATTAAGTCATTTCAATGCCTGGCTGCCGCCGAACGTCTTTTATCTGGAAGTGGCGGAACGTGAAAAGAAATTCCGCGCCAAGTATGCGGTCGTTTCCATGGCGGATTTCGAGCAGGGGACCCGGCACTGGTTCCATCCTTATCTATGGGCCCGTTTTGCCCAGCCATCTCGCTTGCTGTATGCGCGTGACGAGGTCATTCGCACACGTGTTCACCGGGCCCTGGCCCATGCGGTGGTGAAATTTCTCGAATCCAGCCTTCCTGCGCTCGGCTCATCCGTGGCGGATGCCGAAGCAATCTGGATCAACGGATTGACCCATACCTACGCGGCAGAATTGCGGCCCGAGCGCGCGGCGCGCGCGCGCCAGCTCGTCCAGCTCAATCTGGATGACTATGCGCTGCTCACGCGGCGCGCGATGCCTGCGTTAACAGGAAGGCTGGAGGTTCTGGCGGACGGAGATTATCGATGCCTGACCGGTGCGCCGGAGCATCGGCGTTCACTTTGGCATTGGCGGTTGCGCCGCTGGCAGGGAAAGGTTCTGTCCGTGCTGCGCCTTACCAAGGCGGCGTTTACGTTCAACGACAGCATCAATTATGCCGCCTGGAAGATCGAACGTCACACGGGTGTCCGTGTCGAGGTCACGCCGCTGTTGCGACGGCATCCTGTTCTATGGGGTCTGAAAGTTTCCTGGAGATTGCTGCGGCGCGGGGTGCTACGCTAGGGCGAAGTCATCCGCCCGGATGGGTCATGAATACGCCGCCGTTTCAGCCGAGCTGTGCCGTACTGTTTCGCCCGACTGGAGAATCAGATCGCAAACCTCGCGGACCGCGCCATGGCCGCCGGAGTGCTCGCAAATATAGTGAGCCTGCCGCAGGACTTCCGGAACGGCGTCCGCCGGGCAAAAAGCCGCACCGACGCGGCTCAGGCATTTCAGATCACTGAGATCGTCGCCGATGTATCCGATATTTCGCGGGGCAATGTCCCAGCGTTGCGCCAGCTCCAGGAGGAGCGGGAGTTTATTCTGTACGCCTGGGTAATATTCATCGATACGCAGTTTCCTCATCCTGGCCGCGACGGCTGGACTGTCCTCGGTGCTGATGACGCAAACGCCGATGCCCTTTTCACGCAACAGCTGCAAACCATGAGCGTCGCGCGTGTTGAATTTCTTCAGCGCCTCGCCGGCGGGTCCGTAATACATGCCGGCATCGGTCAGCGTTCCATCCACATCGAGCACCAGGGTCTTGACCTGCGAGGCGCGAGCCCTGGCCGATATCCGGTTTTGCCTTAACAAAAGCTGCTCCACGGCAATCCAGCCTGCTTCACCGATTATCTCGATTGCGGTCCCGGCGCTCATTTCATGAATGCCGACGCGGCCGCCAAAACGGTAGCGGCAGCCGTGATCTCTGAGCGATTTCGCCCCTGTCAAACAGAAAGCGCTATTTTCGACCAGATATCCTTCAAGATCCTGAGGTGAGGGACGTTCGCCGGGGGCATGTTCAATAGGAGCCCCTCCCTGGGTCCAGAGGAAACGTTTTGACCGCACGGCGGTTAAAAGGCAGTCCAGGCTTTCCGAAAGAAACTTGTGCCTGGCGGCGCGAAAATCTTCCGCGCGCGTGAGGGGCGATGCCGCCCCGATCAGGCATACGACATCGAAGGGGATTTTCTGTTGAAACTCGAGCAGGGCGCTGTCGATGCTTGCCGTCGTGGCGGCGTAATCCAGAACCTTGACAGCTTCGTCCGCCTTATCCATCCAGGAAAATTCATCCGCTATTTTCTTGCGGATCTCCGCCGGTGAATCGGAAGTGACATAGATGGCGTCGAAGCACTCCGATGCGATGGCCTGTTCCAGGCTCCAGGCGAATAATGGTCGCCCCGCCATGCTGCGCGCGCTACTTCCAGGAATCGATTCAAAATTTCCATGCAGCGGCATGAAAGCGACCCAGCGCATCAGCTGAAGTGAACCCCTTGCACGCGTTTGAG
>DASVYI010000283.1:0-3291 GCA_036392275.1 Nitrosospira sp.
GTGACGGGACCAGCCGCGGAAATACGCAGCGGTCCATTGTGGCTTACCGCGCGGTAGGACTCGCCGTCAACGATATAAACATCATCCATCAGCAGTTCCAGCACCCGGGTATTCGAACTGTGATACCCGTTTTCCTCGCGAAGTGCATTTCCGCGCTCGGAAGCCAATTGCAGCAGCGAACGCAAGGGATGCCTGCGCAGTTGCCGGACAAAAGTCACGTGCAACGGCTCCTGCTCTTGCCCCCAGTAGGGCCGCGTCCCAAACAGCAGGCGATCGAGCGTGCTCGCAAACAGGAACATGAATGAACCGCGTTGAAGCTCGACGTTTCCTTCTATGATCGACATTTGAACCGGTGCCCATGCGCCGCTACGACAGCCGAGAAGCACGCCGGCCAAATATCCGGCAGTAATGATGCCTGAATAGATTTCCCCGGTAATGCCCAGCCGCTTGATCCCGCTCTGCGAAAATATCACTGCCCGGGCTATGAGCCCGACGCCGAAAAACATCCCGTAAACCTTTGGAGCCCCGGCTTGTTCAATACACAACACATGACGCTGTATCAGGGCAGGCGGCGTGTGTTTGAGCAGGGATTCCTGCAATTGCCCGAGGACGAATTCGGGGCTTCCGCTGAGGCCCAAATCCAGCGCGGTCATGTTGGTCGTCCCACCCGGCACGACTGTCAGCAGGGGCCATGCCGCCGGTTGATGCTTCGCGAACAAATGGCACAATACCCCCTGAACTGTCCCGTCCCCCCCCACAATGACCAGCAAATCCACGTTTGCACTGACGAAAGCATCGACGGCGGCATTGATTTGGAGCGCATCCGTGACTTCCCTGCACGTGGCACCCGGTATTGCGGCAAGTGCCCGCCTTATCGCATCCCTGCGCTTGCGGATACGCCCGCTGCGAGGATTGAAAAGCAGTCCGATCGTGGCGGTTCCCGAACCCAATCTATCCAGTCTATCCGCTGGTAACTTTTCTGTCATTTACCCTTGATCATAAAAGGAACAAAAATACGGACAGCCAGTTTGCCATCGTCGCGGCCGGGAACGATCTCCTCAAACCATGAGTGCAAGGCGCCGTGGGACCGCCGCGCTTGCCAGCCCATGGCTACCCGCACAGCCAGAAATCCGGTGGAAAGCAAATGCCAGATTACGACAGCCAAGAGGCCGATATCCGGTCTGCCCATGAACCAGCCGGACGTCAGCAGGATCAGATTGGGATTGCGCCGGGCAGTGATGAGCCGGCTGAACGAATCGATGGGGCGCCAGATGAAAATATCGAAAGACGCGACCCCGAACTGGAAGGCTCCTTCACATAACCGGCCGCCGATGTAACCGATCAGTATCAGTCCGGTCAGTACCGGCAGATCGGGTACCGCCGCTAACCCCGCCGGCAAGCCGGCGCCCCAGGCAATATACCAGAGTGGCGGATGAATGATATCCAGGCCATGGTCGAGCACATCCCCGATGCGGCTCGAGGTGACCGTTACGCGCGCCAGTTTTCCGTCGACGGTATCCAGAAAGGTCATCAACCACCCCATCACCAGACCTGTGCCGTAGTGGCCATACCAGAAGGCAACCCCGGCCAGCACGGCAAACAAAAGGCTGAGCAGTGTGACGTGATTTGGCCGTAGCCCGAAGCGTACGCAAAAACGTGCGGCCCAGAACGCCGGAACAGGCCAGAGCCATTTCGTCACAAGATCGGTCACCCCTTTGTAGGAACGGGCGTAAAGCTCTGACTCGAGCGTTTTGCGATTTTCGTTACTGATGGGCAATACATAGGGCGGATCTCTTTTCTTGAGATTTTGCCTGACATCCAGCAGATTCAAATCCTTGAGCGTGTGGCGGGGCAAGGCAGCGTAGACCTGTCCAAAACTTCGCCCGTTCCGTTCCTGGCCATCGGTCATGAAGTCCGCCAGCACCGAATGCACGTCACCTTCGGCAATCCGTACCGCGGCGGAGCGGCCTCGATCGCTGGTCAGAACAAAGTTTGTACGTGAATCAATCAACGCCGTCAGTACCGGGGCGTCGAACAGGTGATCCGCGCGCAAAACCAGCGCAGGAGCGCCCGCCGGAATCTGTCCGGGATCGGCAGCCAACCTGGCTTGTTTCAGCGGCGCCAGCATGCGTTGCAGGCGCAGGCGTCCGCTCAAGCCCCATATTTCCGTTTCGCTGTCGCCGATGATGAGAATGTGGGTAATCATGACTCAGATCATATATTTGATTATGGCCAGGGCGGAAATCACAAAAAATCGGTTTGCGGCACCATCCCGGCCATCCGCAAAAAGACTGTTATACCGGGTGAAGACCGGTTCTTTCTCCTGACGGAACGAGTGGCCGCTAAAAAATCCGCCGGATCCAGAGACTTGCGAGTGCAATCAGCATCAGCCCGGGAAAGAGGGCGACGAGCGCCGGATTCAGGCGCAACAGCAAACCCGCGTTCGCGATAATCTGATCGAGCAAATAGACACTCATGCCAAGCATGGACGAAAGAACCAGCCTGTTGGCAAGCCCGGTTCGCACCGATCCGAAAACAAAAGGTATCGAAAACAATAACATGGCAATCGTGGTCAGCGCTCCGCCGGCCTTGCGCCACAAGGCAAGCGCATAAGCGTCCGCTTCCTGGCCCGTGGAGCGCAAGAAACGCACATGCTGGAATAGTTCGATCGGCGACAGGCTCTCCGGCGGCTTGGTCAACGTCGAAATATCATCCGGATTCAGGAATGATTTCCACTGCATCGAGTTTGTGTTCACGGATTCTATCCGGTTCCCCGTAAACGTCTTGGTGGTGACCTCGCTCAGCTCCCATAGGTCGCCATCGATGAAATCGGCATATTTGGCATGGATGTACGTATGCAGGGAGCCATTGTCATCGAAATGCATCACCTCGATATTCGCCGCCCTGCCCGCATGCAGCATCTCGCCGATACGCAATATATTCCGTTCATCGCGTGTCCAGATACCGAGGTCCTTGCCAAGCGCAGCACTTTTCTCGAGCGCGACGGCACGGGTCGAGATGGCCTGCTGCTGGAGTTGCGCGGCAACAAACTGGTCCAGCGCCAGGTTAAAAACCAGCAATATCAACCCTACCACGATCGGAACGCGGCTGATGTGGGCCGGTGACATGCCCGCCGCGCGAAGTACCGTCAATTCCGACCCGACGGCCAGCCGCCCCAAAGCGATCACGTTTCCCAGCAACGCCACGAACGGTGCAAGCTGAATAAATCTTCTCGGCAGCAGCAAGGCGGTGCTCAGGAAAGCGTCCTTGACCTGATATGTTCCTCTCCCC
>DASVYI010000284.1:0-5509 GCA_036392275.1 Nitrosospira sp.
TGCAAGCCAGTCTGCTCATAGCGCACGAAACCCTTCGCCGTGACAGTGAGTGTGAATGTTCCGGGCGACAGGAACAGAAAGCGATACTCACCTTGGCTGCCGGTAACGGCGGTTCTCTCTGTTTTTGATTCACTGTCCACCAGGCTAATCGCGGCCCCCACAACTGCCCCGCCACTGGCATCGGTCACTGTGCCTTGCAGTGATGTAGAGGCGGTCTGGGCAGACAGGAATTTGCCTGACACCAGGCAAAGCATGAGCAAGAACAGTGCAGGTCGCTGCAGGCACTTCATATCGTACCTCCTGCCCGGATATTCCTTGGGAACGTGCCGGCCACTCTCGCGAATCCTGCGGATGCGCAGAGGAACACAGGAAATCCAGGTCATGAACATCAAATTGTTATTGATACAATCCGGCTGAATTTGCCGGATTCCCCAGGGTGAAACTACTACGGTGGAACCCCGTTAACTTGTCTAAAAGTGACATGAACTTGACCGCCCGTGCCATCCGGACAGGGTCTAAGCAGGAGCCCGGCACACCAATGTCGCGTTTGACAGGTCTGCCGCGAAGGATTAGACTCCTCGTTGGCGAATAAAAAGCGAAAATAATGCAAGCGAGCCCTCGGTCATGAACCCCAAAACTGCCGCCTTACGCTCTCACATCGAAACGGTTCTCGCCGGTCGCTTGACCAATCCTTTTACGTACCAGGCTCCGCAAACTCCAGAGACTGTTCCTTTTGGCGTCCCTGCCCTGGATCGGTTGACTGGCGGTCTTCCGCGTGGCTGTTTGACGGAGGTCTATGGGCCCCCCTGCTCCGGCCGGGCGAGCGTGCTGAATACGGTGCTGGCTTCCCGGACTGCGGCGTTGGAGGTATGCGCGCTGGTGGATGCCAGCGACTCCTTCGATCCGGAGTTTGCGGAAGCAGCGGGTGTCCGGCTCCAACATGTCCTCTGGGTGCGCTGCCGAAATGCCGATCAGGCGCTTCGCGCTTCCGATGTACTGATACAAGGGAGCGGATTTGGCTTGATTGTGCTGGATTTGAGCGGTATCCCTTCGCGTGTTGCCCGTTCGATTCCTCTCCCGGTATGGTTTCGTTTCCGCAGGAGCGTGGAATACACGCCCACGGCTCTTCTTGTTCTGGCACAGGAATCGAACGCCAAAAGTTGCGCTTCTCTGGTCCTGCGTTTGGAGAGGCAGGAAATTTCCTGGTCCCAGACAACCGGCAGCACGGAGAGTATCGCACCGCCACACACGCTGGGACTTTTGCTTGATGGCTGGAAAGGCAGCGCGCAGATCATTCGTTCTCGATCCGGACAACAAGGGCACCGCCCGTCCCCGCGAGCAAATACGGTTTCGATAAACGCCGGCGAAGACAGCACCGATTTTGCAATGCAAGTTCGTTGGATTTCCCGCAACCTCCCTTCCCGTAAAACCTCAGGAATAAAACGAAGAAAAAAGTAAGAGCGCTTCAACTTTAGATTTTTCCATGGGTGGCTATGGCTTTCGCTTCTCTATTCGTTCCCAATTTCCGGATACAGGCGGTCCTTCGCACTGAGCCTGAGTTGCGCGAGCATGCGTTTGTGCTGGTGGATGAAAATTCACCGCTCGGCAAAGTGATCGCCCTGAATGATCATGCTGCAAAAGCAGGAATCGAATGCGGGATGACAAAAACAAATGCAGCGCAATTTCCCGGCATCCAGATCCGAAAGCGTTCTTTTTCTCTGGAACGGACGGCGCATGCCACATTGCGGGATATCGGCTGGTCGGTTTCTCCGCGGATGGAAGATGTTTCCGAAGACAACATGGTTCTCGATTTGCATGGCTTGAGCCGTTTGTTTCCCTCGAATGAAGATGCCGGCAAACGCCTCTTGCAGCATTCCGCCGAATGCGGCCTATTCCCCAACGTTTCGGTCGGAGCAAACATTGAAACAGCTCTCATCGCTGCCCGCGGGTTTTCCGGCCTTACGGTGATTCCACCAGGGAAAGAATCCGAACGCCTGAGTTGCTTGCCTGTTTCTGTGCTTTATCCTTCGGCGGAAATCGCGGAAACACTGGACCGCTGGGGCATCGCCACATGCGGCGCCCTGGGTAAGCTGCCCATTCTCCAGCTTTCGGAACGTCTTGGACAGGAAGGAGTTCGCCTGCACGAGATGGCGCGGGGAGCAGGTTCGCGCTCTCTGGTCATCGCGGAGAAAGAACATTCCTTCAAAGAGGAAATGGAACTTGATGACCCTGTCCAGGAACTGGACCGTTTATCGTTCTTACTGGGGCGTTTGCTTGACGAACTTTGCACGCGCCTGACGGCTCGGTCCCTGGCGGCCGCCGCGCTTGTTGTTCATTTCGATCTGGAGATCTCTTTTGACAAAGCTGCGGATTGCCTTCGAGAGAGGCTGCGGCAAAAAAGCAGGCCAAGCGTCTATGAAACTACCCTTGAGTTCCCCGTTCCGATCAGGAATTCGAAACTGCTTTTGAAATTGCTGCGGCTCCGCCTGCAATCGACTCCGCCAGCCGCACCCATTGAAGCAATCGTGCTATCCGCGAAAGCTGCCCGGCCGCGTGCCGCGCAAACCGGTTTGTATGTGCCGCGCTTCCCGGAACCGGAAAAACTCGAACTCACCATCGCGCGCCTTGCAAATGTTGTCGGCCCCGAAAATGCCGGGGCACCTTCCCTTGCCGATACGCATCGACCGGAAGGATTCCAGATGAAACGTATCCTTCTTCCGGTTCACGGCACGGAAACGGATCAGGATTTGCCCTGTCTCGGGCTGCAGAAAGGCAGCGCGGCAAACCCGATTGGCTTTCGCGTGTTTCGTCCCCCGATTCCAGTAAAGCTCGATGTTCTTGCAGGACGGCCGAACCACGTGATTTTTCAGGGAATGAAGGGAAACGTAGTAGCTGTATCCGGACCGTGGCGCACTTCCGGTAACTGGTGGCGCGAAGATATGTGGCATCAGGACGAATGGGACCTGGAAATCGATTTTTATGCGCTGGAGACACGTTTCGATTCGCCCGCGAATTTGCCTCTACATCGCGGCCTGTACCGCGTCTACTACGACGCGCTGCGGCAGAGCTGGTTCGCACGCGGAGGCTACGATTGACCTATATCGAATTACATGCGCGGTCCGCCTTCAGTTTTCTCGAAGGGGCTTCCGTCCCCGAGGAACTGGCAGCCGCCTGCGCGGAACATGGCGCCGGCGCCATGGCTTTGCTTGATCGGGACGGGATATATGCCGCGCCGCGATTTCATTTAGCGGCAAAAAAGCAAGGAGTCCGCGCGCTTATCGGAGCGGAGGTGACGTCCGCGGAGCAATGGCGCTACCCCTTGTTGGTCAAATCACGCCAGGGTTATCAGAATCTTTGCCGCCTGGTCACACAAATGAAGTTGCGCGCACGAAAGGGCGAAGGATCCGTCTGCCCTGAAAAAATGGCGGAAATGTCCGAAGGACTGATCTGCTTGACCGGAGGAGACGAAGGCCCACTGGCGCACGCTCTCACCCGAGGCGGAATGGAAAAAGGCCTGCAAATCGTTCAACAACTCTGCCGGCAATTTGGAAACCGGAATGTTTACATTGAACTCCAGCGCCATTTCTGCCGCGAAGAGGAAGCTCGCAATCAGGCTGCCGTGGAAATCGCGCGGAAATTGCGCCTGCCCTTGCTCGCCACTAACGGAGTGTCGTATGCGCTGCCGGGTCAGCGTGAAACTTTAGACGTTTTTACCTGCATCCGGAATCACCGCACGCTGGAAACTGCCGGCCGCCTTCTAAATCGTAATTCCGAGCGTCATTGGAAGACCAGTGCGGTGATGGCATCCCTTTTCTCCGATTTTCCGGAAGCCATTGCCAACACAACGGTTCTTTCTTCGAGGCTTCAATTCACCCTGAACGACCTCGGTTATCAGTTTCCGGCCTACCCAGTGCCCGATGGCCAATCCCAGATGGACTTTCTGCGCCAACGGACGCATGAAGGGATGCTGGGCCGTTATGGTTCGCAGAACGAGTCTGCACAGAAACAAGTGGCACATGAACTGGCAATCATCGAGAAACTCAATCTGGCCGGTTACTTTCTTATTGTCTGGGACATTGTTTGCTTCTGCCGTGAGCAAAATATTCTCGTTCAGGGACGGGGATCTGCGGCCAACAGTGCGGTTTGTTATTCCCTCGGCATCACGGCTGTCGATCCGGTCGGGATGGAACTTCTCTTCGAACGCTTTCTGTCGGAAGAGCGCGGCGAATGGCCGGATATCGACCTCGACCTGCCAAGCGGCGATCAGCGGGAGCGTGCGATTCAATATGTCTATCAGCGCTACGGCAAGTTGGGTGCCGCTATGACCGCAAATGTAATCACTTATCGTGAGCGTTCCGCGGCGCGCGAAATCGGCAAGGTTTTGGGTTTTGATCAGGAAACACTCGAGCGTTTATCGGGTCTCGTTGGATCCTGGGAATATAAAGATGCCAACGACACGCTGGAACATCAATTTCAAGGCGCCGGCCTCAGTCTTCAGCATCCCCGGATCCGGAAATTTGCCGAGCTTTGCAAGACTGTGCAGGATCTACCGCGCCATCTTGGCCAGCATTCCGGCGGCATGGTGATTTCGCAAGGGCAACTGGATTCTGTCGTACCACTGGAACCGGCCACCATGCCCGGCCGCGTTGTCGTGCAATGGGACAAGGAAGATTGCGCGGACATGGGCATCGTAAAAGTGGATTTGCTGGGCCTCGGCATGATGGCGGTCCTTGAGGAATCCATTCAACTCATTCGCAATCATTATGGCGAAGAGGTTGATCTGAGCCATCTGCCGGCAAACGATCCCGGCGTATATACCGCTTTTCAAAAGGCGGATACCGTCGGAATGTTTCAGGTTGAAAGTCGCGCGCAAATGTCCTGCCTTCCTCGCCTTCGCCCACAATGCTTTTATGACCTCGTCGTGCAGGTGGCCATCATTCGCCCGGGACCGATCGTCGGGAAAATGGTTCACCCGTATTTGCGCCGCCGCCAGGGTTTGGAGCCGCCCGAGTGCCTTCATCCTTCGCTGCAAGACGTCCTGGCGCGGACCCTTGGTGTTCCTCTTTTTCAGGAACAATTGCTGCGCATGGCCATGATTGCGGCGGGGTTTACCGGAGGCGAAGCGGAAGAGCTGCGGCGGGCATTCGGCTTCAAGCGTTCGGAAGCGCGTATGAAGGACATCGAAATCAAACTCCGGCGCGGCATGCAGGCCAAGGGAATCACCGGCGAAATTCAGGATCGGATCATTCAGGCCATCTCGTCTTTTGCACTTTATGGATTCCCCGAATCACACGCCGCCAGCTTTGCGTTAATCGCTTATGCCAGCGCGTATCTGAAATGCCACTATCTCGCTGCGTTTACGGCCGCGATGCTCAATAACCAACCGATGGGCTTCTATTCGCCGGCCACCCTGGTAAAAGACGCGCAACGTCACGGATTGAAATGCCTTCCGGTCCATGTCAATTTCTCCGACTGGCTTTGCACGCTGGAACAAACTGGCAGCGGCCTG
>DASVYI010000285.1:0-2070 GCA_036392275.1 Nitrosospira sp.
CTACAATGCGGTTATTTTTGATAAATTCGGGGGCGTACCCGACGCGGTAGTAACATATTCCTTAATAATAGCGGCCACTGGAGGTAAAAAGATGAAAACGCGTTCGGGATCCATTACTTTGAATCGCACACGATTTTTTTGATTTCGGCTTCCAACTTGTCCGCCACGACTTCTCCGTAGAAAAGGCGAGCCGTCTTGTTGAGTTCGTCCATGTGGTCCCAGCAATGCTCGCCGTACTTTGCCTGTATCTCTTCAATTTTCTTAATCAGCGCAGGCGCTTTGGGACCGAGCACCTCTTGAGCGAGTGCCGTAACAAGAATCTTGCAATCTGTAGACATCTGCACGTACTGGTGGGCAAGGAGTTTCTGGAACGCATCCTCGAGGCCATCCAGCCCCTTGAGCGCATTGAAAATTTCTTTAGTGGACCTCTTCCCATCGATCTGGACAAGAACGTTCCGGCAACGTGCCGTCAAATCTGGTGGCATGCTCTTGATTGCATCCCGTCCCTTCTGAGTCAACGCAGGGATACCATGCTTCATCTCAAGCTCCTTCCTACGATGTCCCCTGCCCGGTTCCTACACAAACAGGGTCACTGTGGCACCCATTCCATATTCCAGGAAGGTCGCCAGACCGCCGAACTCAATACCATCTATCAAAGCCTTCTGCTTTATTCCGAGGACATCAAGCGTCATCTGGCATGCTACGAGTTTCACACCGGAGTCACGGGCCATGTCGAGAAGTTCCTGGATCGTCGGGACCGCCTGTTTCTTAAACATTCCCTTCATCATCGTTGAGGCCATTGACGTCATACCTGGGAGTGCGCCGACCAGGTTCGGCACCGGCATGGGCATGGCAGGGTTTGCGAGCGGCGCCACTTTAAGTTTTGCGTTTTTCTTCAGGATGTTGATGCCGTAGAGGGTAAAAAAGATCGAGGCTTCGATCCCCATGCTCCGTGCACCCGTGGCAAGAAGGAGCGGAGGATACGCCATATCGAGCGTTCCTTTTGAAGCTATGATCGCGGCGCGGTTTTTATTCGCCTTGAGTTCCACCTCGTGAACCTTGCCTTCCACGGTACGAATCTTCTTATTTAATGCATCATAGATTTGTCGAGATGCCTCGACAATCCTCTGGTCGATATACTTGTTCAGATATGATTTTAACTGAGGATCCAGCTCCCTATCCAAATTAATAGCCATAAGTCCCTCCCTGCACCATCAACTCGTCTGATTTTTTTAATCCATAAATTCTATCAAGCATGCACAAGCACCTCAGCCTCTGTGCAGAACACATACGGGTGTTCAAATACGATTGAGCGAACCAACTAACAATTACCATCCGCTTGGACTGTTGGTTGGCGCGTGGTTTGCGTCAGAGCCAACAAGTTATATAGATGGAAATCGCCCCGAAGGTAAACCGTTTTCGATATGTTCAGGAAACTCACCTAGGAACGCTATGAATATTCTATCGTCACAATCTTGAATAACTTTAGGGAATTAATAAGGGATTTTTAAAGGAATTTAAATGGGTAGATGCTAACAATTACGGGAAGGATGACCGCAAAGTACGTCCCGATTGAATGAGGGGTTAGGTGGCCACCGAGGTCACGCACGCTTGCGCAGAAAGACGTGGGCCGCACGTTCTCCCGCGACGTACTTTGCGCATTCGTAGCCCAAAGCACGCGTATCGATATCGTTCAAGAGATGCTCCCCGGAACCTAGTAAGACAGGCCTGATTGCAAGATGCAGTTCGTCAATCAAGGCAGCGCGCAGATACTGCCGAATAGTGGACACGCCGCCGCCGAGGCGGACGTCGAGGCCGCCCGCTGCAGCGGTCGCCTGTTCCAAAGCGGCGTGAATACCTTCGGTTACAAAGCGAAATTCCGTGCCTCCCGCCATCCTAATGGGCGCCCGCGGGTGATGCGTCAGCACGAAAACAGGCGTGTGATACGGTGGCTCGTCGCCCCACCAGCCCTTCCAGCTGTCGTCCGGCCACGGGCCTCGGACAGGACCGAACATATTGCGCCCAAGAATCCAGGCTCCGATTCCGGCAAAACCTTGCTCCGCAATTCCG
>DASVYI010000286.1:0-8354 GCA_036392275.1 Nitrosospira sp.
ATGGTGTTTAAAAACAATTACTTGGACAGAATATTCAGTTGGGATGCAAGTGAATATGTCGCCATTATCCGACAACGCCCTCTCAATTTTCAGATAACATATTGAAATATAACGAATATGATATGTCTCATCGCGGCGACAGCCAGTCATACCTGATACAATCGGCATACATGAAGTGGTTTGACCTCGGTATTGAAATTTACTGGACGATGCCTGCCCTCGCGGGCGAGGGCCGCTTCGGCTTTCTGTCAGAGAAAGCGATCCAGAATCTTGCGGCTATGATGATCGAGCGCAAAACGATCACGGATCAGGAACTGAATACCGTGACTATCTGCGATCAGCAGAGCCGGTGAAATGAGGCGGCGAATATCCTCCTCGCCCTTGAGGATGAAAGATGTATTGCCACGGTCGGTCTCCACATGCCAGGTGGACGGCGTGACGAAACTCGAAACACTGCGGATACGTCTGATTTCGGGAATGAATTCGCGGCTGGCGAGATCCGCCTCGACGAGTTTGCGCAATCCGTCCGGTAGATCACTCAGCCGGTCAACCCAGGCAAGCTCGTGGCCATGCAAATCGACGAGTGCGATGCCCTGATCCGGCGCAGTAATGGGGAATGCCCGCACGGGAATCACGCCCTCATGCACTTCGCCGTCCGTTCCGGTAAATACAAGCTGCCCGAAAGCGTTCCGGCTCAGGAGATAACCAGGCCTATCACTCATTCGCGGCCGCCCTCGGCCTTGCGCTCGATGTCGGGTCTGCGCAAATCATCTTCGGTGTCGACGTTGCGCGCCTGGGCTTGATAAAGGCGGTAATAATGGCCTTCCCGCGCCATGAGTTCATCATGGCTCCCGATCTCGACCATGCTGCCGCGGTCAAGCACGACCAGTCGGCTGGCATGGCGCAAGGTGGAGAGGCGGTGGGCGATGGCGATGGTCGTGCGGCCACGCACCAGATTCTCGAGCGCTTTCTGAATTTCTTTCTCCGTAGCCGTATCGACAGAAGAAGTAGCCTCATCGAGGATCAATATACGCGGATCGATAAGCAACGCACGGGCAATCGAAATGCGCTGCCGCTCGCCTCCCGAGAGAGCCTGCCCCCGCTCTCCCACCGGGGAATCGTAGCCATGCGGCAGACGCAGGATGAACTCATGGGCATGGGCGGCACGCGCTGCGGCGACAATCTCTTCATGCCTGGCGCCGGGTTTGCCGTAGGCGATGTTCTCGGCGATCGTTCCAAAGAATAGAAAGGGTTCCTGGAGCACGAGCCCGATATGCTTGCGGTATCCGGCCACCTGCAATGACCGGATATCCACACCATCCAGCAGAATCGCGCCCTCGGTGACATCATAGAAGCGGCAGATCAAATTAACCAGTGTGCTCTTGCCGGAACCGCTATGGCCAACCAGACCGATCATCTCGCCCGGCTCGATCGTGATGCTGATGTCTTGTGTCACGCTACGGGTGCCGTAGCGGAATCCAACACCGCGCAACTCGATGCGGCCTTCGACGGACGGCAGGTGCACGGGGTGTGCAGGCTCCGGAACGCTGGAAACATGATCCAGGATTTCAAAGATGCGCTTGGTGCCGGCTGCGGCCTTTTGTGTAAACGAAACAATGCGGCTCATGGAATCGAGTCGCAGATAAAAGCGGCTGATGTAGGCAAGGAAAGCGGTCAGCACGCCAACCGTGATTTCATTTTCCGAAACCCGCCAGATACCGAAAATCCACACCACGAGCAACCCGATTTCGGTCATCAGCGTTACCGTCGGCGTGAACAAAGACCAGACCTTGTTGACCCGGTCGTTGACTTCCAGGTTGTGGTCATTGGCCGCGCGAAAGCGCGCCGCTTCACGCTTTTCCTGCGCAAACGCCTTGACGACGCGTACGCCCGGAATGGTGTCGGCAAGCACGCTGGTAACCTCGGCCCAGACGCGGTCGACCTTCTCGAACCCGGTGCGCAATCGGTCGCGCACCAGATGGATGAGCCAGGCGATGATGGGCAGCGGCACCAGAGTCACCAGCGCCAGCCATGGATTAATCGAAACCAGGATAACTATTGTCATGCCAATCATCAGCACATCGGTCGCGAAATCGAGCAGGTGCAACGACATGAAGACGTTGAGGCGGTCGGTTTCCGAACCAATGCGTGCCATCAGGTCGCCGGTGCGTTTTCCGCCGAAATAGGCATGCGAGAGCTTGAGAAGATGTTCATAGGTGGCGGTGCGCAGATCGGCGCCTATGCGCTCGGAAACCCGCGCTAGCATGTAGGTGCGCGCCCACCCCAGGACCCAGGCGAGCACCGCAGCACCGAGCAGGCCGGTCAGATAAAATACGACGAGTCCGGTGTCGATGGGCTTGCCGTTCTGATAGGGAATCAACACGTTATCCATCAGCGGCATGGTCATGTAGGGAGGTACCAGTGCGGCTCCGGTACTCCCCAGGGTCAGCAGAAAACCCGCGAGCAACCGCCCCTTATAGGGCTTGGCAAAACGCCACAATCGAAAAAGCGTCCAGGTTGAGGGAGGTGTGGCGGCTTCACGGCTGCATGCCGCGCACTCTTCCTGACCGGGAGCCAGCGGCGCATCGAGTATGCGCTGGCATTTGGGACACAACGGCAGCTCGGGCGCGGCGGGCTGCTCGCCGGTCAGCTGATAGCCGAGCTGCATGGTGAAACACTCGATCAGGCGCCCGGCTGCGGGATCATTGCCGAGCGTATAGCGCCAGCGGCCGAGCAATAATCTCTCATCCAGAAGCTCGAGACTGCCCACGCCCGAATGATCGGAGCGCGCCAGCGTCATGCCCGGCCGGTAAAACCATCCCTGCCAGACGCCTTCTCTCTCCGTCGCGGCTAACAAACGCTTGCTTGTAACCGCAACAAATCCGGGTTCGAAATAAAGTTGGGAATCGAGATCGGTTTCAAGCCAGGCCAGCACCTGTTCCCCTTCCACAAGCTGCGATTCGACGCGCTTGGCCCAGGCCGGGCGTATGGCTGGCAAGACGCCGGGCAAAACAATGGCTGGGGAAACCAGGGAAAACTCGGAGTCTTGCATCGTTCCAGTGTAGAGAATCAGAATGCCGCCAACGGGAATTGAACGCTAACTCACCCTGGCAGCGCACTCCCCGCGGACTTGTACAGCGGTCTCGGCGGTCACATTATGCACTTATCCGGGAGCATATGTCACCTGCATTCGTTGAGCATGGTTTAGCGCCAGCTATGGCGCGTATGGGTTGCTGAGGGCTTGTTCAAACATTCCTCGCTGCACCGGGCGCACCGGGCGCGCTGGGCGTCCTCGCACCAACCATCGCGCCTGCGGTCACTGCGATGAGCCCTCCCCATGTGAGCAGAGATATCGGTTCCCCGAGAAGAGGCACGGCCGCGAGCGCCGAAATGACCGGGACAAAAGCCATCTGCAAAGCCACCGTGTGGGAACCAAGCCGGCTGACGGCGAAGCTATAGAGCAACATCGAGACAAAAACCACCAGCACACCCTGATACAGCGCCTGCGTGGCAATTTCAATGACAGACGCTTGTGCGAGCCTGCTGGGCAGAAATAACCACCAGACAGGCAGGTAACACACGGCGCTGCCCAGCGTAATGGCGACCGTTGCAGCAAGCGGCTGTACCGAATAACGCCCGAGTAACAGGGTAAATACCGCCCATGATGACGAGCCGCAAAGAAAGAGAAAGTCTCCGGTTATTTGTGCGGAACTGAGTTGCGAGCCGCGCGAAAGGGAGTCCGCGGCGGTCAATATGACGCCGGCAAGAACAGTGGCAAGCGCGGCATGGTGGCGCGGCGACGGCTTCTGCCCGAGCCACAGCCACGCGATGACCGCGGTTGCGAAGGGTAACGTGCCTGGCAGAAGAACGGAAGCATGGGCGGCGGGCGCCATGCAAAATGCGGCATACACGGCAACGGCGTACCCGACTCCGCCAAAAAATGAAAACAGCGCAATCACCCTGAGCGGCGGCAGCACGACTCGCGGCAGAAAAAATACCGCAATCAGCGCGCCAACGCCGAACCGCAGCATGGCGATATCCCAACTGGTCAGCGTGCCCGTGCCACCGTGCCGGGTAACCAGAATGAAACCGCTCCAGATGCATACGATGGCGAAAACGGCAACCCATCCGCTGCGGGCGCGGTATGCCTTATTCATGCACCGGCCGAAGCTGCTCCCCTGCCTAAAGCCACCCGGGTAGCTTTCCGCATATTTTCCAGAGCCGGCCCGATGACCTGGCGCGGCGCGCCTATATTCATGCGCATGAAGCCGCTGCCAATCTCGCCGAACAACGTACCGGGACTCATGCCCACACCGGCTTCATGAACGAAGAAATGCCTGAGCTGCACATCGTCGATCCCCAACTCATGCTTCAGTACGCGGCAGTCCAGCCAGAGCAGATAGGTGCCTTCCGGTTCAACAAGCCCGATCTGCGGGATATGCTCGGCCAGATAGCCGCGAACGAAATCCCGCGTTTGACCCAGATAAACCAGCAGCTCGTCCAGCCACGCATCCCCTTCGCGGTAGGCCGCCTCGAATGCGGCGATACTGAATGGATTGGATGCGCTGACATGCAGGGTGTCGAATATCCGCGCAAGTTTTCTCCTGCACTGGGGATCGGGCACGATAAGAGCAGAAAGGTTGAGTCCAGGGATATTGAACGTCTTGCTGGGTGCGATAGCCGTCATGACAGGAACATTTCCGGCACCGCTTTGCGCCAGCATCGCAAGCGTGTGGTGTTCATTGCCGGGGTAAACCAGGTCGGCATGAATCTCATCCGAGAAAATCACCATATCATGTTTACGGGCAAGCTCGAGAATTTGTCCCAGTTCCTGCTTGCTCCACACCCTGCCGACCGGGTTGTGCGGAGAACACAGCACCAGCAGCCGCGCTCCTCCTTCCGCACAACGCTCGAGATCATCGAAATCGATCGTATAGCCGCCATTCTCCAGGCGCAAGGGATTCAGTATCAGCTTTCTGCCAGTGCTGGTAACAGACGAGAAAAAAGGAAAATAAACCGGCGGCTGCACGATGACCGGCGCGCCCGGCTCGGCGAACGCCGCCACGGCGGCGTGCAGCGACGGCACCACACCCGGACACATCATGATCCACTCCCGGTGTACCTGCCAGCCATGACGCCGCCTCAGCCAGGATATCAGCGATTCGTACAAACTGTCGGGATAGAGGGTATACCCGTATACCGGATGAGCGGCACGCCGCGCGAGCGCCTGGGTTACCGCCGGCGGTGCGGCAAAATCCATGTCCGCTACCCACAGGGGAATCACCCCCGCCGCGCCAAACATGCTTTGGCGCCCGTCGTATTTGAGGCTGGCCGTGCCGGATCGATCGACTATGCTGTTGAAGTCATGACACGGCTGGCGCTCCCTCAAGCGACCCTCTCCCAGACCGTCGCTTCCGAGAGTGTGTGCTGGAACTTCCGCCGGGTTTCGCGAATAACAAAAGGCACTTCCCGCGGACCTTGGATCAGTTTGAAATGACTGCCCAGAATTTCCTTCAGGCCGTCCAGCGTCCCGAAGCTTTCGCCATCGCGCTTGAATCCGCCGATCCATGCTTCCCGCTTGGTGTGTTCCTCCAGCCAGGTATACGGCGAGGCAATCAGTAAAATTCCGCCGAGGTTGAGCCGCTCATGAATGGATGTCAGCAGCTTGGCCGGGTCATAAAGCCGGTCGATCAGATTGGCCGCCAGGATGAGGTCATAACCGCTGAAGAGCGGTTTGAGATTGCATGCGTCGCCCTGATAAAACGTGACCTTGTGCTTGACGGTGTCCAGGTCGAGGCCCGTCAGCGTCCGCTCCCGATAAAAAACGAGATCGCCCTCGTCCGTCAGCGTATAGCGCAACACGCCTTTCGTGGCGAGCTGGACACCCTGCCCGATGAAGCGGGCGGAGAAATCGATACCGGTCACTTCGTCGAACTCCCGTGCCAGCTCGAAGGTCGCGCGTCCGGACGCGCAGCCAAGGTCGAGCGCCTTGCGGCGCGGTCTGCCATCCATGGCCGCAATCGCCAGTTCAGCCAATGCTTTCGGGAAATTGGGCACGCCAAAATAGCTGTCACCGTAATGGAATTCCGCGTATTCCGAGAGCAGCTTGTCGGTCTCATAGTGAGAGTCGTGCTGGACGGCGGGCGCTTCGCTGACCACGTAGCGAAACCCCGCGTGCTGGAAAAAATGGCGCCGGAACGCATAGCGGGCGCTCTTCAGCGACTCATTGCCGCAGGAAATCCAGGAGCCGCCTTTCATGAGATTATGCCGCCCGTCGTAGGTCGGCGTGGTGAAATCGTCATAATGCGGGTGGATGTCGAAACCCTCGAATGGATAGATCGGAGTTTCCGTCCATTGCCACACATTACCCGCCACGTCGAAGAACTCCCCCTGCGGAAATTCATTGACCGGATGGCTGGAGGCGAAATAATCGAGATGGATATTGCCCGCAGCACGTCTGCCGTGAGGGACCTCCGACAGCCCGGCAGCGTCATAAAGGCGATACCACTCGTCTTCCGTCGGCAACCTGAACGGTTGGCCGGTCGCCGCCGTCTTCCAGTTGCAGAAAGCCTTTGCTTCGTGATAATTCACTTCCACCGGCCAATCCCAGGGCATGGAAATTTCCTCGGTCATCAGACGCAGCCGCCATTCTGCGCCATGCCTGATCCAGAAGGTAGGATATTCGGCGCGCGTATGACATCGCCATGCCCAGCCTTCGGCCTCCCAAAAATCTTCCGTGCCATAGCCGTTTGCCTGGACAAACGCAAGAAACTCCTCGTTGCTCACCAGATATTTGCCCGCCTGGAAAGCCGCAACCTCCGCGACATGGCCGCCGTATTCGTTATCCCATCCGTAGGTCGGATCGGCCTTGTTCTTGCCGAGATGCACCGTCCCCTGCGGTACGTCGATGAGCTGATTTTGTGGCGCGCGCCCGGATTTCCGGCAAGGCTCCCACGCGGGGTGAGTCCTGACGTGTTCAAGTTCGTGCTGCCGGATCAGCACCGATGATGTCTCGAGGTGGATGCGCTCGTGCTCGATACCCATCATGATGGTCCACCACGGGCTATCCCAGCCGATCGGCAGGGTAAGCGGCATCTCCGCGATGAGCCGGTCGACAATGCCGCGTATCGTTTTGCGGTAGGCTTGCACTTCCTCGACGGACGGCCAGTCATAATGGGCGGTGTCCAGGTCATCCCAGCTCATTTCGTCGACCCCGACAGCGAACATCGATTCCATCCTGGGATTGATTCGCTCCTTCATCAATCCGGCGAGCACCAGTTTATTCGTGAAAAAAGTCGATGTATGGCCCAGGTAGAAAATGAGTGGATGGCGCAACGAAATCGGTTTTTTGAAATAAGCCTCATCCCCTTGCAATGTCTCGAAAAGCTGCTCATAACGATCGAGCGTGGCGTGAAAATAGCGCCGTATCTCCTCGCGCTTTGCCTCGACATTGTCACCAGAAAGCTCAGGGGTTCTGGGAAAAAGCCGTTTTGGCAACGCATGCAACGTTGAATCCTCGACAACGGATTGGGTGGATTGGGCCGGCATTATGATTTTTCGAGCATCATTCAAATTCATATTCAACCTCGGGTACAAATGGTCTCAGTAAGAAATCAGTGTGAATTGCACGAGCGATCTGACAAGCGGAAATCGGCGCAAGATCGGGATAATAAAAATGCAGAGATTATAGCTCCATGATAAGTGCGCGGTCATGAAAGATCGTCAGACTGTTGCTTAGGGCCTGTTAACACTTATTTCACGCCCGCGATGGCGACGGATTTCGTCCAGCACGAGGCACGAGCCGCGCGGCAGAGTGGGCCTCTGTAAGCGGCGAATAACGAAGGGCTGGACGAAATCCGTCCCATCCCTTCGGATTGCGCACGAAAAACGCGGGCGCCGCGTTGCAAAGCTTGGCCATAGGCCCACTATGGTCCTGCGCTTTGCGCCTTGCCCCCGCGTTTTTCGTGCAGCAACGCGGGCGCGAAATAAGTGTTAACAGGCCCTAACCTCATTCAAGAGCGGATCAGCGTGACGAGCAGGCAATTTTTGGAGTTCGATTGCGATGACGGGAATGAGTTCCGTAGCGTACCGATATCATTGCCGCCGTTTCCACCCGCAATGATCGGCCGAAAATTGGGGTTCGGTGAATTCCATCTTAACATACCAATCATCCCCCACCCCTTTCGCCATCCACAGGCGATGATCGCGGCGGCAGCCCCTCGGTAATCGCACTGCTCCCGTACCCGCCGGCGGGTCAGAATCCTCGACATTCTTTTATCCTGCATCGATAATGGCGCAACGGAACCAGCGGATCTCGGGAGCGATTCCATGGCGGCAGCGTACGGGGGTTCGGG
>DASVYI010000287.1:0-3443 GCA_036392275.1 Nitrosospira sp.
CAAACCCGGCTGTAGTGGCGCAGCCGATTACGCCTACAAATTATCCGTCAGAGTAATTTTAAATTTATTCAGAACGCTCATTTGGCCAATCGGGAACAGGAAATCATATGGGCGCATTTTTAACGGGGAACGCATTTATCATTCAGCAACCAGGTTCGCAACCGGGAATCGTGAGGAGGGTGGCGCGGCGCGATGAGCATGATGACAGGGGAAACGGGCGGCGGTCCAAAGCGAATGGGTGCAAGGCCTGGATTGTAAACGCTTCCATAAGCTCAACAGCCGGGATGTGATTTCATACTGCTTTCATGTTAGAAACGTCACCTGCCCTTGCTCGCTCTGTTGGGGGATACTGCCGGAATCTGTTCTTCGCTGCCACAGGCGGATCGCCCATATGCATTGCCATCCAGATGAAGAGGAGGACGGTTGATCAGGCGCGATAACTCGGTCAATGCCTGTTGATAAACATGGCGCTTGAACTCGACCACCGATTCCAGCTCCACCCAATACTGATTCCAGCGCCAGGCATCGAACTCGGGGCGGACACTGGTGCGCAGAGAGACATCACAATCACGCCCGACCAGGCGCAGCAGATACCAGATTTGTTTCTGTCCCTTATAATTTCCGCGCCAGTCGCGTCTTATCCATTGATCCGGTACTTCGTAGCGCAGCCAGTCGCGAGTGCGGCCGATGATCTGAACATGGCAGGGGTGCAAGCCTATCTCTTCGGTCAATTCCCGGTACATCGCCTGTTCCGGACTTTCCCCCGGTTTGATGCCTCCTTGAGGAAATTGCCAGGAATTCTGCTTGACCCGCTTGCCCCAGAATACCTCATTCTTGGAATTCAGCAGAATGATACCGACATTCGAGCGGTATCCGTTACGGTCGATCATGCGATTCACCCGTTTAATCCGAATAACTAAATTTTTCCATATTTTATCCCAGATTGAAAGCTGTCGAGCGATTAATCAGACAGTATAAAGGTGATGGATATTCCACTTGATTCGTCCTGAGCGGCTGCGCTTGTATATCAGGCATGGCGCGGCTTTTCGGAGTAAAATTGCAGGATTTAACCGCCCACAACGGAGCGCACATGCGCGTATCAGGCTTTTTCATTTCCACCCTTAAAGAGGCGCCCGCAGAAGCGGAGTTGGTCAGTCACAAGCTGATGTTGCGCGCCGGTCTCATCAAACGCCTTGGCAGCGGCCTTTACACCTGGATGCCTCTGGGTTTGCGGATCCTTCGAAAAGTTGAAGATATCGTACGGAAGGAGATGGATGCGAGCGGCGCGCTGGAACTGCTGATGCCCGCGGTGCAACCTGCTGAACTATGGCAGGAAACCGGACGCTGGGAAGTGTTCGGTCCGCAGATGCTTAAAATCAAGGACAGGCATCAGCGCGATTTCTGCTTCGGGCCCACGCATGAAGAAGTCGTCACGGATATAGCCCGGCGGGAAATCAGGAGTTACCGGCAATTGCCCCTCACTTTTTACCAGATTCAAACCAAATTCCGCGACGAGATCCGGCCCCGCTTTGGCGTGATGCGGGCGCGCGAGTTCATCATGAAGGATGCGTACTCGTTTCACGCGGATATCGCCAGCCTGGAGAAGACTTATGCGGCAATGCATGATGCCTACAGCCGGATATTCACCCGCCTGGGATTGAGGTTTCGGGCGGTTACCGCCGATCCCGGCGCAATCGGAGGCAGCAGGTCGCAAGAGTTTCATGTTCTGGCGGATTCCGGTGAAGACGCCATTGCTTTCAGCCCGGATTCGGATTATGCCGCCAACATCGAGATGGCCGAGGCGCGGCAGCCGGAAGAACCACGCGGGGCACCGGACGGCCCGATGCAAAGAATCCGGACCCCTGGCAAGAAAACATGCGAAGAAGTTGCCGCGTTCCTGAATCTTTCCATCGAACAAACGGTAAAAACGCTCGCGGTTGTCGCAGACGGGGAGATGTATCTGCTGCTGCTGCGCGGCGATCATTACCTCAGCGAGACAAAGGTTCGCAAGATTCCCTTTCTAGCCGGTTACAGGCTGGCGAGCGAGGAAGAGATCCGCTTGAAGACAGGTTGTCCGCCCGGATATATCGGGCCGGCGGGCTTGCAGTTGCCGCTTATCGCGGACCGTACCGTAGCGGTAATGAGCGACTTTGTCTGTGGCGCGAACGAAGAGGATTACCATTTCACGAACGTCAATTTTGGCCGCGATGTAAAAGAACCTGAACATGTTCTCGATCTTCGCGAAGTGGTCAGCGGCGACCCCTCTCCGGACGGAAACGGGAAGCTGGAGATCTGCCGCGGAATAGAGGTGGGTCATATTTTTCAGTTGCACACAAAGTATGCCGAGGCGATGAACGCCGTGTACCTGGATGAATCCGGCCGGACACGGGCAATGGAAATGGGATGCTACGGGATCGGCGTATCGCGTATCGTGGCGGCGGCCATCGAGCAGAGCCATGATGAGCGCGGTATTATTTTCCCTGCGGCGATGGCGCCCTTCCAGGTTGCGATCATTCCCATCGGACTCAAAAAAAATGAGCGTGTCAGGGATGAAGTGGAAAAATTGTATGCGGAAATTTCCGATGTCGGCATCGACGTTCTGCTTGACGACCGCGACGAACGCCCCGGCGTGATGTTTGCCGACATGGAGCTGATCGGTATCCCGCACCGTATCGTTATCGGCGAGCGCGGGTTGAAGGAAGGAAATATCGAGTATCAGGGGCGAAGGGACGAAAAATCTCAGACCGTTTCGCTTCCTTCGCAACACGTCATAGATTTTCTGAAGTCGAAAATATGCGACTGATGGACATGTTTTCCTTCACTACCGGCATTGCCTTCTGGACAGTACAGCGCCAGCGGGACGGACAGGTCTTTTGACCATTGGTGCGGTCCGTGTGTCCGCCAGTATGCCCACGTGTGCCCCGTATGCCTCCGTATGCCCTTATGCACTTGCGCGCGGGGCTTATCTGTATTTTTGCTGCCGTGTATCGCCCGGCCGCTGCTGATTTGGAGGTTTTGCTGAGTATTCCCGCATGAACTCCTCCAGGTCTTCGCGGGAAACCAGCCCGATCTTATAGACGGCCGGGTTGCCTTGGGGATCGAATACATACGTGGTGGGCAGCATCGATACCGGGCCGATTTGTGCGGCGGTTTTTTTGTCGCCCAGTACGACGGGATAGGAAATGGACATCGATTTGACATATTTCAGCACGGTCTTCGGGTCGCGGTAATCCATCGCGATACCAATTACCATCACATCCTTGCGGCTTTCATAGAGGGATACCAGGTCGGGGATTTCCTTCAGGCAGGGCGGACACCATGTGGCCCAGAAGTTTATCAATACCCACTTGCCCTTGAAGCCAGCTAGGGTGAGTTTTTTGCCCTCGGTATCGGTAAACGTAAAGTCCCTCGCCTGCACAGCGGCGGGCCGCAGCAGTAGCAGG
>DASVYI010000288.1:0-1785 GCA_036392275.1 Nitrosospira sp.
GGTTACCTCACCAGGTGATCGCAAAGGGCGGCGCGATCCTCGCAGCGCTGGCAAAAGCCTTTATTGAGAGTGATGCGAGCCTGGCCGAAATCAATCCGCTCGCGCTGACCGCCGATGGACAGGTTCAAGCCGCGGATGCCAAAATTCTCATCGATGACAACGGGCTGTTCCGCCAGAAAGAATACGCTTCCTGGGCGGAGTCCGAAGAATCCAATCCGTTGGAATTCGAAGCCAAGCAGGAGGGCCTGACATACGTCAAACTGGACGGCAATATCGGTGTGATCGGCAATGGCGCGGGACTGGTCATGACAACACTCGACATGGTTGCGCGTGTTGGTGGCAAGCCGGCAAACTTCCTCGATATTGGAGGAGGCGCGAAGGCCGAGATCATGCGCAAAGCATTGACGTTCGTGGCCCGTGATCCACAGGTCAAGGGTATACTGGTCAATATTTTCGGTGGCATCACACGCGGCGAAGAAGTGGCCAAAGGGGTGATATTGGCACAGGCCGATCTGCCCAAAGGTATGCCCATCGTCGTTCGCCTCTCAGGCACCGGCGCAGAAGAGGGCAAAGAAATGCTGAAACAGCATGCCGGACTTGACTGGGGTAAAGATATGCGTGAGGCCGCTCAAAAGATTGTGGCCACCGTCGGATAAATAGAGTTGAGGATAGAAGCATGAGTATTTTGCTTGATAATACAACGCGGGTCATTGTTCAAGGAATAACAGGGCGCGAAGGGCAGTTTCACACCCGCAACATGATAGCGGCAGGCACAAACATGGTCGGCGGAGTGACCCCTGGCAAGGGAGGCACGATCGTTGAAGGATTGCCGGTTTTCGATACCGTCGAGGATGCAATAAAGGCTACAGGAGCCAGCGCATCCTGTATCTTCGTCCCACCGGCGGGCGCAGCCGATGCCATTATGGAAGCCGCAAGTGCCGGTATCGAGCTCATTGTGTGCATCACCGAGGGTATTCCCGTTATCGACATGACACGAGCCATGCTGGTAGTACACGAATACGGGGCGAGGCTGATCGGCCCAAACTGCCCGGGCATGTGTACGCCGGGCCATGGTAAAATCGGCATCATCCCTTACCAGATATTTAAACCGGGACCTGTGGGCTTTATCTCGCGCTCCGGTACGCTAACCTATGAAGTTGTTGCTTTACTCAGCGAGGCTGACCTGGGTCAATCCACTTGTATTGGCATTGGCGGTGACCCCATTATCGGCTCGACGTTTCTTGATTATCTGAAATTGTTCGAGGAGGATCCGCAGACGAAGGCGGTCGTCATGTGTGGTGAGATTGGCGGGAGCGACGAGGAAGATGCAGCCGAATACATTAAGACCATGAGTAAACCTGTTATTGCTTTTGTTTCAGGACGCACAGCGCCTCCGGGAAAACGTATGGGGCACGCCGGCGCGATTATCTCCGGTAATACCGGCACTGCCCAGGGCAAAGTCGCTGCCTTACAGGCCGCAAGGGTTCCGGTTGCCGATACCATCTTCGACATTCCCGGGCTGGTGAAAGAGGCATTAGTTCGAGCATAAGGGATGTTAGGACTCTTCTAGAAAGAAACACATGACAACCGCCCTGATTTATGATCCAATCTTTTTAGAGCATATTACGCCGGAGAATCACCCCGAAAGGCCTGAACGTCTGAAAACGGCAATGGATGTCCTGCAAGCCTTGAACTGGTTGGATCGCGAAGGGCTGGTGCAGCTTGCTCCACGCGCCGCGACAGAGGATGAGCTGGCCGCCGTACACGAGCGTGAATATATCCAGC
>DASVYI010000289.1:0-1907 GCA_036392275.1 Nitrosospira sp.
CCTTGCTCGAGGCGCGCTGGATCATTCCGGTGGAACCGGCTGGTCTGGCACTGCGCGATCATGCCGTAGCGATCGACCAAGGGGTGATCCAGGCCATCGTGCCGAGTGCCGAAGCGCATGTACGGTTTGCGCCGGATGAGCGAATTGTCCTGGGCAATCACGCCCTGATTCCGGGCCTCGTCAATCTGCATATTCATGCAGCCATGTCGCTGATGCGGGGATTGGCGGATGATCTGCCTCTGACGGATTGGCTCAACAAATATATATGGCCTGCCGAGATCAGGCACGTCGATTCGGCCTTCGTTTTCGATGGGACCCGGCTGGCATGCGCGGAGATGCTGAGGGGCGGAATCACCAGCTTCAACGACATGTATTTCTTTCCGGAGGCCTCGGTTCGCGCCGTGCTGGAATCCGGCATGCGCGCAACCATAGGCATGATCACCATTGATTTTCCGACCGCCTACGCCAGCGATGCCGGTGATTATCTGGCAAAAGGTCTGGCCACGCGCGACGAATTCAATCCCCATCCACTGCTGTCATTCTGCTTTGCACCCCACGCACCTTACACTGTCAGCGACAAGTCGTTTGCCAGCATTCTTACCTATGCCGAGCAGCTCGACCTGCCTATCCATATTCATCTGCATGAAACGGATGATGAAATCGCGAACAGTCTGAAAATAAACGGCATGCGTCCGATCGAACGCCTGCACAGGCTCGGCCTGCTCGGCCCCAACCTGATTGCGGTACACATGATCCACTTGACCGGCGATGAAATCGAACTGCTGGCACAGCAAGGCTGCTCGGTGGCGCACTGCCCTTCGTCCAATCTGAAACTCGCGAACGGACTGGCTCCCATAGCGCCGCTGCTGAACGCGGGAGTCAATGTCGGTTTGGGTACCGATGGCGCTGCCAGCAATAATCGCCTCGACCTGTTCGAGGAAATGCGCTTCGCCGCATTGCTTGCAAAAGGTCAAAGCGGCAGGGCTTGCGCGTTGCCGGCATGGCAGGCACTGCAAATGGCAACGCTCAACGGCGCCAGGGCGCTGGGTCTGGATGCGCTCACGGGCTCGCTGGTCCCGGGAAAAGCGGCCGACATCACCGCTGTGGATTTTTCCAGCCTCGAACTGGCGCCTTGCTACGATCCCGTTTCACATCTCGTCTACGTGGCTGGGCGTGAACACGTGAGCCATGTCTGGGTAAATGGTAGAATGCTTCTGGATAACGGAGAACTCACCACCCTGGACGAGCGGGAGCTGTTGCGCCGAGCGCAATTCTGGGGGGAAAGAATGATGCCGAATGAAGGACAGCAAGCAAAGATGACCGGGTAAATGGAAAAAAAGAGCGTGAATGTCGATTTGCTGGAGCTGGATAAATTCAACCAGTTGGCCCATCGCTGGTGGGATCGCAGCAGTGAATTCAAGCCGTTGCATGAAATCAATCCGTTACGGCTTGACTATATCGACCGGCTTGCCAGCCTGTCGGGGAAGGCAGTGCTGGACGTAGGCTGCGGCGGCGGTATTCTGTCGGAAAGCATGGCGACCCGGGGCGCGCACGTCACCGGGATCGATCTTGGCGAAAAAGCACTGAAAGTGGCAAAGCTGCATTTGCTGGAAAGCGGCGTCAAGCAGGTGACCTACCGCAAGAGTGCGGTGGAAGATCTGGCGAAGGAGCAGCCTCATCATTATGATGTCGTGACCTGCATGGAAATGCTGGAGCACGTGCCCGACCCGGCAAGTACGGTCAGGGCTTGTGCCGGGCTTGCCAAGCCCGGCGGCTGGGTGTTTTTCTCGACCATCAATCGCAACCCTAAGTCGTATCTGTTCGCGGTGATCGGTGCCGAGTATGTGCTGAATCTTCTGCCGAAAGGCACGCACGACTATGCAAAATTCATCAAGCCCTCCGAACTC
>DASVYI010000290.1:0-10093 GCA_036392275.1 Nitrosospira sp.
CCTTATGAACGGTGGCGCGCAGCCGCCCGTTCATTTCGGCAAAGAACAGCCAGGCGGGCGCCGTAGATACCGGAGCCTGACGCTGCAGAATCCGGCTTACCACCGGGTAGCCTTGCTTGGCGCTGGACATCGCCTTTACGACGTTCCCCGAATAGGAGGGATGCAGGTCGCCAAAGAAACTGATGAAACGCCCGTCATTACTGCGGCTCATCAGTACGCTGGGCGTTTGGGGTTTCGGGTTTGCCCGGGGCGGACTTACAGGATCGCCATTCTCGTCGCAGGCCGCAAAATAACGTCCATGCAGTTTGAAATTCTTGTCGTCTTCCCTGGCGAGTACGGTATTGGGCTGGGTTCCGGCCGCGACCAGAACCGCACCGGCCGGCAGCGTTGCCTTGCCGGTCTGCTGCCATGACCCGGTTTCATCCAGGGACTGGACCGCGAACTGCACCGCGGTAGCGTGATCCCATTTATCGGTTTCCACCCGCACAGGCGTGAGACCCTCGGCAAACCAGATACCCTCTTCCAGCGCCTTCTCCACTTCTTCGTGGTTCAGTGTATACGATGGGCTGTCGATAAGCCGCTTCCTGTAAGCGATCGTAGCGCCTCCCCAGGACTGGAGCAGTTCGAGGACACGCGGGGCCCGGCCCTCCTTTTCGGCCTCCTTGCGCTCCGCACGAATGGCGCGTGCATGATCAAGAAATTCCTCGGCAATTGACCGTTCTTCCTCATCCCATGCGCCACGTATCGCGGCCTCGCCCTGTACCGCTGTAAGGATCTCGTACCGGCGCAGAAATTTATCCACCTGCACCGGATAATAAGCAAGCGCTTCCGTTGCCGTATCGATAGCGGTCAACCCCCCGCCAATAACTACCACAGGCAGGCGCAACTGCATATTGGCAACGGAATTGGCCTGCGCTGCGCCGGTCAACTGCAAGGCCATCAGGAAATCGGACGCGGCGCGAACCCCGCGCGCAAGTCCGTTGGGCAAATCGAGCACTGTGGGCCGCCCGGCTCCCGCGGCAAGTGCTACATGATCGAAGCCCATGGCGAACGCATCGTCGGCAGTCAGCGTTCCGCCAAACCGGACACCCCCAAACAGCGCAAACTCTTCCCTGCGCTCCAGAAGCAGCCGGATCAGCTTGAGAAAGTTCTTATTCCAACGTACGGTAATGCCGTATTCGGCAACGCCGCCAAAGCCGCCCGGCATGCGCTCATCCAGATTTTCAGCCAGGTCGTCCGCGTTCCAGATGGGACCGAAGGGCACGCGTTCGCCCGATTTGTTCACGCCGGAAATTTCCGGCGGCAACGGTTCGATCTTGAGGCCGTCAATACCCACCACCGTATGGCCGTCGTTCATTAAATGGTGCGCCAACGTGTATCCGGCAGGACCCATTCCTACTACCAGTACTTTCCGCCCCGTCGGCGCCTTCGGCACCGGACGGTGCAGATCGAGCGGATTCCACCGGGTGAGAAGACTGTAAATTTCAAAGCCCCAGGGTAATTCCAGGACATCCTTGAGGGTTCGCGTTTCCGCCTGTGGGATATCGACCGGCTCCTGTTTCTGGTAAATGCAGGATTTCATGCAATCATTGCAAATCCGGTGGCCGGTGCCCGCGCACATGGGATTATCGACCACGATCATGGCAAGGCTTCCGACCGCCACACCTTGTGTCTTTAGCTTGTGAAACTCGGAGATGCGCTCTTCCAGGGGGCAGCCCGTGAGCAGTACACCGAGCTGGCTTTTCTTGAACGGCGGGTACTCTTCCGGAGTTTTCGGCTTTTCCTTGAAGCCTTTCGAGCATGAATCCTTTCCCTGCTCGTGGCACCAGATGCAATAATTCGCCTCATCCAGAGCACCTGTGAGATCGGTGCCCGGATCAGTGAGCGCAAAACCTTCCCGGCGGCGTATATGGTCGAGCCGGTGAACCGTGTAACCCGCAGAGCTGTCGGTATTGGTAGACAACAGATGCTGGAAATCGAGTTTGGCGGGCGCCTTGAACAATACACCGTCCTTGTTGCGCTCCCGTCCTTCCGGGGTTTTCAGCGCCCAGGCAGCATAATGCAAAGCCGCCTTGAGCCGCTCTTCATTGGCGCTCTCATCCGATAGCCAGTTTGTAACACCGGTTGCAAAAGCCAGCTCCGAAAACGGCGCCGCAAATTCAACGGCCAGTTTTTCTTCGAGCGCGATGCCATCCACGCCCGCCAGCTCGGCCTCGCTGACTTTGGTCATGGCCCGGCGCTGAACGAATTGCCGTTTGCAGGAGTAAAGCGGTGCAAGCTGATGATGGCGGGCGGCAAGGGCGGCAACCTCCTTCTCGATCCCGAACAGTCTGGCGATGAAATCCTCCATCCACGGAGCAACCTCGATCAGCAGAGCGGCCTCAGTCTTGCGATCCAAGCTGCCTGGATCAGAGCGGGCGTGATCGAGGCGGGCACGCAATCCGGGCTCGCCCTCCTGTAGAAAATCCAGAAATGCCTGATCCAGTCTTACGAGCCCGTCGCGACGATACAGGTCGGCGAAGGCCATACCGAACCCAAGCACGGGAGAAGCCGCGGCGGTTGCCGCTGAAGAGTGAGGCGCCGATTGTAAACTTGTCATGGTAAGGTCATCAGAAGTAATAAGGTGAAATCAAGGACGACAAAAAAAGTTATCCGGATTTTATTATTAGAGCGTAACGATGCTTAAAGTTTAAATCTCGAAACAAGTCTTTTTGCAGAGGTTTATGCGCCCCGTTCAACCGGAGTTTTTTACTCCGGCTAAAAATATAAAAGCGGCAAAGCCATCGCCTTGTCGCCCGTGATTCAAGAATGATGCGCTACAGCCCGAAGGTATTAAAAATACCGGGTTAATCTTTTGCTGCGCAAATCATGCCCGCAGCGACGGTATTGTTACTGACTTCATCAATGACGATAAAGCTTCCCGTAGCATGATTACGCTGGTACGAATCATAAGCCAGAGGCTGATGCACCTTTATCGTCACACGGCCGATATCGTTCATTTTCAAGGTCTCGGCAGCTTCGTGATGCAGCGTGTTGATGTCCACGCGGTAATCTATCCGGGACACCTGCGCCTTCACGATCCGCGTCGTTTGCTTGATGAGATATTTGCGGCGGGAATCGAGGCTGTGCTCAGCCAGCCAGCACAGCATCGCGTCAAACTCCTTCGTGACGTTGGGAACGGCAGCGGTTTTTACCAGCATGTCCCCGCGGGAAATATCCAGGTGGTCTTCGATGGTCAGGGTAACGGACTGCGGGGCAACCGCGTAATCGAGGAGGCCATCATACGTGACGATTTCCTTGATACGCGAAGTGAGTCCGGAGGGCAGAACCTTCACCGCGTCGCCGACGCTGATGAAGCCGGACTCGATGCGTCCCATATAGCCCCGAAAGTCATGCAGTTCCTCGGTCTGGGGGCGGCAGACCCATTGCACGGGAAACCGGAAATCATCGAGATTGATGTCATGATCGATGGGCACCGTCTCCAGCAAATTCATCAGCGTGGTGCCTTCATACCAACCGAGATTATCTCCGCGCTCGACCACCATATCGCCGTGCAAGGCAGACATCGGGATATAGGCAACATTGCTCAGCCTGAGTCCATCGGCAAAGGCCGCAAAATCCCTGCATATGCGCTCGAACACTTCGCGGGAATAGTCCACCAGATCCATTTTATTGACCGCCACCACCAGATGAGGAATACCCACAAGACTGGCGAGATAGGCATGACGGCGTGATTGGGTGAGCACGCCCTTCCGCGCGTCAATCAGAATAATGGCAAGATTGGCCGTAGATGCGCCCGTCACCATGTTGCGCGTGTATTGCTCGTGGCCCGGCGTGTCGGCAATGATGAATTTGCGCTTGGGGGTCGCGAAATAACGATACGCCACATCGATCGTGATGCCTTGTTCGCGCTCTGCTTGCAGGCCGTCCGTAAGCAGCGAAAGATCGACTCCTTCCATTCCGCGCCGGCGTGAGGTATTCGTAATGGCGCTCAACTGATCTTCAAAGATGGATTTTGAATCATGCAGCAGGCGTCCGATCAGTGTGCTCTTGCCATCATCCACGCTTCCCGCGGTAATGAAACGCAGCAACTGGGTATGATCAAATGAAATATTTTCGATGGCTGACATTTACAATCTCATTTACAACTTTTTTCAGTGAGTTCTTTTACCGGAATCTTCTTGCCGCAAATTCATCTTTCGGATTATCCGTGACTAGCAATCTCTCATGGCTTCTCATGAAATCCGGATTACGGGCGAGCGGGAGAAGATCGAAGGTCCGGCAATTCAGGGCGGCGTCCCAGGTAATCCTTTTTGGTAATCCTGGTTCTTTTGGCAGCCCCTTCGGGGCCAACCAATAATCCCCTTAAGTAACCACCTGGATAGTCCGCAGTCATTGATGAATTCCTGGAAAAACCGCGACAACCCCGGCTTATCGGGGCAACCTCAGAAATATCCCTCTTTCTTGCGCAGTTCCATTGAGGCATCCGAAGTCTGATCATCCATCCGCGTGGCACCCCGCTCGGTAATTCTCGTAATCGCGGTTTCAGCAATGATCTCGCCCACACTGGCTGCAGTGGAAAGCACCGGGCAGGTGCAACTCATATCACCCACGGTACGGAAGCGTACCACGAGGCTTTCCACTTGCTCCCCGTCCCTGGGATGCACCAGATGGGAAAGGGGTAAAAGTCCGCTATCGCGCCTGATTACGTTGCGCCTATGCGCGAAATAAATATCGGGCACCTCCAGTTCCTCGCGAGCAATGTACTCCCACACATCGAGTTCGGTCCAATTGCTGATGGGAAACACGCGTATATTCTCTCCCGG
This sequence comes from Nitrosospira sp., assembly GCA_036392275.1. Lineage (GTDB taxonomy): Bacteria > Pseudomonadota > Gammaproteobacteria > Burkholderiales > Nitrosomonadaceae > Nitrosospira. Next base: position 4,827 of record DASVYI010000290.1, read on the forward strand.
ATGGACTCGCGTATTGTAGAGATCCCATAATTCCGGCCGCTGGTTTTTCGGATCCCACTGACCGAATTCATCCCGGAAGGAAAATATCCGCTCCTTCGCCCGTGCTTTTTCCTCATCGCGGCGTGCGCCGCCGATGCATGCATCGAAACGGAATTCCGCAATGGCATCCAGTAGCGTCACTGACTGGAATGCGTTGCGGCTCTGGTTCTCGGAACGCAGCACGACCCTTCCCTGACGAATCGAATCTTCCATGCTGCGTACGATCAACCGCTCGCCCAACTGTTGGGCACGGCGGTCGCGAAACTCGATCACTTCAGGAAAATTATGGCCCGTATCGATGTGCAGCAACGGAAACGGAAAACGCCCGGGGCGAAAAGCCTTTTCCGCCAGTCGCAGCAGCACGATGGAATCCTTTCCGCCAGAGAACAGTAGTGCCGGATTGGCGCATTCCGCCGCCACCTCCCGCATGATATGGATGGCTTCGCTCTCCAGCGCATCCAGATGGCCCAATTGCCGTGCGGTACGGCGTTTGATGGCTACCGGTTCGCTCGTGATCGTTGGTTCATTCGTGACCGTCGGTTCGCTTTCGGCCATCGATTCATTTTTCATGACAAAACCGGATACAGGAGTGGTGAGTTCTTCAATGTTGTTCAATATGATATCCATCGGTCTACCTGACAGTTCTCACGAAACGGCGGATTCTACAAGAGACGGACCGTGTTCCGCCATTTTCCTATCCTGGCCCTGATGCGGAAGCGCTGAATCCCTCACCCCGGCCCTCCCCTCCACGGAAACAACCGATGCCGATGCAGCGGCGCGCCGCTTGTCCGGATGCAGGCCACATTCCTTGATTTCCGGGTCTTCCCACCACCACCGGCCAGCCCGGATATCCTCACCGGGCGTAATGGCGCGTGTGCAGGGTGCGCAGCCGATGCTCGCATAGCCCTTGTCATGCAGCGCATTGTAGGGAACATCGAATTCTTTCAGATAATCCCACACGTCGGAAAGACTCCAGTCCAGCAACGGGCTGAATTTTTGCAAGCCGTTATCAGCGTCAAACTCCGATTGAGCCAGATCCTTTCTGGTCGGCGCCTGATCACGGCGCAGGCCGGTGATCCAGGCGCGCTTGCCGCTTAGCGCGCGTTTCAGAGGCTCTACCTTGCGGATGTGGCAGCAGCGTTTGCGTAATTCCACACTGTCGTAAAATCCATTCGGTCCATTCTGGGCCACATATTCCTCTACCGCGGCAGGGTCAGGGAAATATATGGGCACCCGGATCCCGTAACGATCCGCCACCTCCTTCATCAGGCTGTAGGTTTCTTCCGGCAGACGCCCGGTATCCAGCGTAAACATCGGGATGTCCGGATAGTACCGCGCAATCAGGTCGGTCAACACCATATCCTCGGCGCCAAAACTATTGGCAAAGGCGGCCGGAGTGTAGTCTGCCCGCACCGTGTCCAATATTTTCCGCACCTCGGCAATCTTCTGATCCAGAGTCATATGCCGGTGCAATCAATGAAATTCATGTTTGTCAGACCGTGATGGATGGCTGCGTCCGCTGCGACAACGATGACTGGGCAGAAGCTTTTAACGGCAGCGCGCCCGCCAGATCGAGCTGATGGTCGAAACCGAGGCAAAATTCCGCGGCTTCCATGGTCCATGAGTCCAGCTCGGAAAACCATTCCGTCAACCTGGCATCGCTCAGTTCTCCGGCCGGAGATGCGAACTCCTCGGCAAATTTGGCCAATTGTCTGGACAAGCGCGGCCTGGTAGGCAATACACGGCGCAACTCTTCCGACTGTTGCGCCAAATCGTCGAATTTCTGGCCGCCGAGCAATTCGGACACGCCCTGGCTGATCAGACGGGCAATCTCCTCGGCACATTTGACGGAGTCCTCGAATTTTCGTTGGAATTTGAGTGCATTACGGTAATTACGTTCATGAGCCGCTTCAAAAAAGCTCGATCCGATCTTCACCTGGCTCACCCCTGCGCATTCGCCGCCGCCGAGTTGCAATACTTTGAAGTCCGCGTCCTTCCCATGATCGCGCAATACGGATTCCAGTTCTTCCGGCTTGACTTCCGTCAAATCCCCCAAAAGACCGGTAAGGTGATCTTTACCGACGCGCCGTATCCAGGACGAAAATGTTTCGTCCGTTCCGCGGCTGGAAGCGTAGTTCGTTTTTACACGCTCCACCGCGGTCTCGATCCGCGCCGAGGGTATTGAAGGACCTTTGATCGCCAGCGCTCCACCCGCCATGGCATTGCCGCCAAAGTACATCTGATAATGCGGTACCAGCTTGCCATGCATGCGTTTGCCTTCACCATAAATGCCGATATCCCCTGCCTCTGGCTGGGCACATCCGTTATGGCATCCTGAAACCCGGATTTTCAAATCGTGCGGTCCGCCGTTCAATTTGGGCCCAACGATCGTGCTTGAGGTGATTCCCAACCGGCAAGTCGAGGTACCCGGGCAAGCCACCACGTTATCGCCGGCCTTCGGCTCGCCCAGGCCCAGTGCGGCCAGTTCGGCACGCAGGGAAGCGATTCCGGCTTCCGGAATATTTGGCAGAAACATGTTTTGATCCTGCGTAGTCCGGATTTCTTCCAGATCATGAGCCTCGGCAATCCGGGCGAGACCGCGCAATTGTGTGACGTTCAGATTGCCCATTGGCACACTGATGGGAAATACGTAATAACCGGGCTGTTTTTGCGCAAACACATGCCGGGGCGCGCCCATACCCGGAACTTCGCTGTCCAGGCCGGGACTCCAGTCACCCTTGGGGTAATCCTGGGCGGCCAGTGCCGTCCGGGTGCGAGCCAATTCTTCCCGATACTTCTCGACGAATCCCTCGGGACCGAATTTGTCGACCAGGAACTTGATCCGCGATTTGGCGCGCTTGACCCGGTCGGAGTAACGGTTGTGTAATGCAATGATGGCTTCCATCGTCAGCAATAAATCCTTTTCTTCGATGAATTCTTCCACCACGATGGCCTCATGCGGTTTGTGCCCGAGGCCGCCGCCGGCCAGAACTTTAAAACCAAAACGATCACCATTGCGCACCGCGACGATTCCCATATCGTGCATCATGCCCTGAGCACAATCGGATTCACAGGCCGAAAAACTGATCTTGAACTTGCGCGGCATTTGCTGGGTCAGCGGATTGCGCAAAAAATGCTGAACTGCGCCATCCAGATGCTTTGTGACATCGACGTGCTGGCGGGGGCACACGCCCGACAACGGGCAGGCCGTCACATTGCGTATCGTGTTTCCGCATGCCTCGCGGGTGGTCAATCCGGCGGTAGCCAGATGGCGGAGCACCACCGGCGTATGCTCCAGCGGCACGTAGTGCATCTGGATATCCTGACGAGTGGTAATATGCACGACATCATGGCGCGCATATTTCTCCAGCATATCCGCGATGACGTTCAATTGCGGTGCATTCAGGCGTCCGCCAGGGAGCTTGATGCGAACCATGTTCACACCTTCCTGACGCTGACCATAAATTCCCATTTGAAGGCGGGTCGCGGTGAAGCGGTCGACGTCCATGCGCAGGCTCTGATAATCCTGCAGTGCCTGATCGAATGAATTGATTTCCTCATCATCGGCGAGATTGTTCAGGTGACTCATCTTTATTCTCCGCAATTAGGGCTACTATAACTTGGGGCAGAGCCTGAAGCAGGCAACCTCATATGGTGCCGCGAAACCCGCATAATAGCAATGTACATATATATCGTGAAAGAATATTATGTTAGATTATTATAATATAATCTTATTTAAGATTCGAATATGAAATTACAGCAGTTACGTTATCTCTGTGAAGTTGCCAATCAGGGCTTGAATTTGTCGAAAGCTGCTGAAATTCTCCATACCTCTCAGCCGGGAATCAGCAAGCAGATCCGGCTCCTCGAAAATGAGCTGGGTGTCGATGTCTTTGTGCGTAACGGCAAGCGCGTGGTGGAAACCACGCCTCCAGGACGAGCTATTATCGAAATCGCGGAAAGAATGCTGAGAGATGCGAAAAATCTGAAACAGGTTGGACAGGAATTTGCCAACGAAGCCACGGGCTCGCTCACTATCGCCACGACCCATACCCAGGCGCGCTATGCGCTACCCTCGGCAATCAAGCGTTTTACCGCACGCTACCCCAAGGTCAAGCTGATATTGCGCCAGGGCAGTCCGACACAGATATCGGAACTGGTCACGTCAGGCGTTGCCGATATCGCCATTGCTACCGAGGCTATCGAACTTTTCGATGAACTCGTGATGCTGCCGTGTTATCAGTGGAATCGTTGCATCGTCGTTCCGCCGCGGCATCCGCTGCTTAAACTCGAGAAATTGACGCTGGAAGCGATTGCGCAATACCCCATCATTACGTATGACTTTGCTTTCACCGGCCGTTCCAAGATCAATCAGGCATTCGATGCGAAAAAACTGGTTCCCAATGTCGTACTGACGGCAATAGATGCGGACGTGATCAAAACCTACGTGGAGCTGGGACTGGGCATTGGCATCCTCGCGCAAATGGCATTTGATCCCAAGCGTGACAAGCATCTGAGATCGATCGATGCAAGCCACCTGTTCGAGCCGAGCACAACCCGCATCGGTATCGGCCGCAACAGTTATTTGCGCGGATATGTTTACGATTTCATCGAAATTTTTGCTCCGCACCTCGATCATGCCGCGGTGAAGACCGCCATGAAAGATAAGGACCGTCCATAGCCCGGAGCCGAGCCACCGTTTTCCGGCGAAACGCCTGCCCGGCACTGGCCGCCGCGCGCCTGTCGCCATTAGCGGCACGCGCAACCCCCGGCGTTATAATGAGGAAAACCTTTTCCGGAAAAAACTCATGAACGCGATCAAGCTGCTTCCCGATCTGCTCATCAGCCAGATCGCTGCCGGCGAGGTGGTGGAGCGCCCAGCCTCGGCACTTAAGGAAATGCTGGAAAACAGTGTCGATGCCGGATCAACCGAAATCACGGTGCAACTCTTGCAAGGAGGCATCAAGTTGATTCGCGTGGCGGATAATGGCACAGGAATTTCGAAGGGCGACATTCCGCTTGCGCTTGCCCGGCACGCGACCAGCAAAATCGGCACATTGGAAGATTTGCAACGGGTAAGAAGCCTGGGCTTTCGCGGCGAGGCACTGGCGAGTATCGCGTCGGTCTCGCGGTTGACACTCGCAAGCCGCGGGGCAGAAGAAAAACATGCCTGGAAGGTACAAGCGGAGAGCGGGCGCATATCATCGCCGGAGCCCATGGCGCTTGCC
>DASVYI010000291.1:0-4101 GCA_036392275.1 Nitrosospira sp.
TGTGGCCGGAAACCAGCAATCCGTACTGTGCAGCATTGAGCGCGCTGAGACCGATACCAAAAACGCCGTTACCCATGCTCCATCCTTGTCAGATTGAATCGTCGTATGACTTAACGGCGCTAGGCCGAATATATTTAGCCCTGACAAACGCGCCTGAACTTTCTACATATACGGAATGCATTTTATTGCGCGAGACCCGGATAAAACATGAAACAACCGTACTCGCAGGGATATTTCCCGGCGCTGCTCCTGGCAATCCATTGCCTTGCTTGAAGGGAAAAGGCCGGCATGCTGCTAGGACCACTGCGTGTTCCTGATGATCCGGCTCAGCTTGTCCGCGTAGTTCGGGTCGGTCGCGTAGCCCGCCCGTTGCAGGCCATGTGCGAAGCCCTCGGCATCGAGCCCCTGCGCCGCCTGCGCCATCACTCCCGCGTAACGGGGATTGTTGCGCAAGAGATTGGCATAATCCCTGAAGGCATCGGCGTAGGATGGGTAGGCGCGGAATTTTTCGACGGTTTTGCGTGCCGCGCCATTGACATATTCTGTCGTCACAGCTTCCACAACCGGACCATTCCAGCCCGCTCCGGCTTTTATGCCGAAGAGATTGTGACTGGGCATTCCATCCGCTGTGCGAAGCTCCCGTTTACCCCATCCGCTTTCGAGCGCGGCCTGCCCGAGCATGAATTGCGCGGGTATACCCGTTGTCTGACTGGCCTCGTGAGCGTGGGCCATCAGCCGGGCTTGAAATTCCATCGCCGGGGATTGTTGCATCCTTGATTGCTGTTCGGGTTGGGGCGCTGATGGAACCGCCTGCTCCGAAGGCGCCGGCAATTCCTGCGCTGACGCTTCCTGCTGCGTAAGAGGTGCAAGCGTACCTGATGAGGTACCGGGGGCACCCGAAGAGCCCTGTTGCGAAGCGCCCGGTTGTGGCGCAGCAGGAGATAGCATATCCATCGGCTGCACCGGGTCGGGCGGCAGACTATGGTGCAACTGACGCATCATTATCTCGGCCAGGCCAACCCCGCGCGCCGCCATGCTCTGGGATAACTGCTGATCGAGCATCGACATATAAAGACGGCTTTGTTCGCTATCCATCAGACCGTCTTTTGGCGTAGCCTCACGCATGCTCTTGAGCATCATATTCAGAAAAAGGGCTTCGAATTGCTTCGCTGCCGCTTCGATCCCGGCCTGCCCGGTTTTTCTTGCCGCTGTACGCAGTCCGTTGACCGCCTGGACATCGAGGGCGAATTTACCGGTGATGTCAGCCGGAGCCGTCATCAGATAATCTCCAATTCCGCCCGCAATGCCCCAGCCGACTTCATTGCTTGCAATATTGCCAGCAGATCTTGTGGCGTTGCCCCGATCGCATTCAGCGCTTTCACCACTTCAGCCAGCGACGTGCCCTGAACCATTGTGAGCATGCCCGATTCCTGTTTGATCTCGATCGTCGAGCGTTGCGCCTGTACCGTTTGTCCGCTGGAAAATGGCCCGGGTTGGCTGATCACAGGCTCTGTACTGATGACCACGGATAAATTTCCGTGAGCGACAGCGCATGGTTCCACTGTAGCGGCCTGATTCATCACGACTGAACCGGTGCGGCTGTTGACGACTACCTTGGCCTGGGCTTGGGAAGGATTGACATTCAGGCTCTCCATTTCCGCCATGAACGCCACACGCCGGTCGCTACCCGCCGGTGTCTGTACCTGAATCGCGCGGGCATCCAGTGCGGAAGCGGTGCCTGCGCCAAATCTCGTGTTGATGACATCCACTACCCGCCGCGTGGTGGAAAAATCAGCAGTATTGAGCTCGAGCCGGATAGTATCGTCCTGCCCAAGCGCCACCGGCACGGCACGCTCCACCGTTGCGCCACCGGTAATACGCCCCACGCTCAAATGGTTGACCTGCACCTTGCTGCCGCTGGCGGAAGCCCCAAATCCACCGACCAGCAGGTTACCCTGAGCCATTCCGTAGACCTGGCCGTCGGCCCCTCTGAGCGGTGTCATCAGCAAAGTGCCGCCGCGCAGACTCCTGGCACTGCCCATGCTGGACACCGTTACATCGATGACCTGTCCTGGCCGGGCAAGGGGCGGGAGCACGGCGGTCACCATCACCGCAGCCACGTTTCTCAACCGCATATTAGTGCCGGGCGGTACATTGATGCCCATTTGCATCAGCATGCTGGTAAGCGTCTGTATGGTAAATGGTGTCTGAATGGTTTGATCGCCCGTATTGTCCAATCCCACTACCAGACCATAACCGACAAGCTGGTTGGGGCGAATCCCCTGGACCGAGGCCAGATCCTTGATGCGCTCGGCCTGCGCCGCCGGTATGATGACCCAGTATCCCAAGCAAAGCATAAACAACGATTGTCCAGCGAGCTTGAGCGTGATCTTTAACTTTTCCATGGGTTCAAAACGGCGAGATCGTCAGGAAAAAGCGCGACAGCCAGCCCATCGTCTGCGCCTCATCGATATAGCCGTTGGCCTTGTATTCGATGCGCGCATCAGCGACCTGAATCGAAGATACCGTATTATTGATGACGGTTTCGGGACGCACCACCCCCGAAAAGCGGATGTACTCGCTACCCTGCGTCATCGCCAACTGTTTTTCACCGCTTACCAACAGGTTCCTGTTGGGCAGCACCTCGATTACCGTAACCGTGATCGTCCCATCGAAATTATTGGTGGACGCCGCCTCGCCTTTGCCTGAGAAATCGTTTTTGGACGAAGCCCCTATATCCACGTTCTTCGTGATGGGCACGCCGAACACCATGGGAGGAACAGCAAAGTTCAAGGTACCGTTTTTATTGGCGCTGCTATTGGATTTTTTGCTCGCATTGGTCTTCTCGTTAAGCAATATCACCAGTGTATCGCCCACTTGGCGTGCACGGCGATCCTCGAATAGCGGGCGATCGTGGGTACCCGTCTGGTAGATGGCGCCATTGTTGAGTGGCAGTCCGAATTGCGGCGCACGGGCCGACATGGGTTGCTGCACGATCGCGGGCGGGGCCGGCAGGGTGATGCAGCCGGAAAGCATGACAAGTGCGGCGGCGAGCGGAGTAAACGCTCCTACCCCGCCCACCCTGCCGCCGCGTGTTCCTGAAAAAACCGGAATCATGCGGCTCCTGCCTGTTTTAACAATTGTGCCCTCATCCGATTCAGGCTATTCCTACATTTGTGACAGGCGCTGAAGCATCTGATCCGAGGTCTGGATCGACTTGCTGTTGATCTCGTACGCGCGCTGTGTCTGGATCATGTTGACCAGTTCTTCGACCACGTTGACATTTGAAGTCTCCACGTATCCCTGATTGAGCTGGCCCGCTCCGTTCGTGCCCGGAATATCGATGTTGGGAGTTCCGCTAGCCGCGGTTTCCATATAGAGATTTTCACCCACGCTCTGCAATCCCGCCGGATTGATAAATGTGGCAAGTTGCAGCGCCCCTACCTGAACCGCAGCAGTCGTATTTGGTTGTGTTACGGAAACAGTGCCATCACGGCCAATAGTGATACTTTGGGCATTGGCGGGAATGGTGATCGCGGGCTGGACAAAATAGCCGCTGGACGTCACGAGCTGGCCTTCCGCATCGGTTTGAAACGAACCATCCCGGGTATAGGCCGTCGATCCATCTGGCCGCAAAACCTGGAAAAACCCCTGACCCTGAATGGCTACATCCTTGGAATTCCCCGTTTGCTGTAAATTGCCTTGGGTAAACACCCTTTCCGTTGCGACCGGCCTGACCCCTGTGCCAATCTGTAAACCGGACGGCAATTGTGTTTGTTGCGATGACTGGGCGCCGGGTTGGCGCAGGGTCTGATATAACAGATCCTCGAATACCGCGCGCGAACGCTTGAACCCATTCGTGCTGACGTTCGCCAGATTATTGGCGATCACGTCCATCTGGGTCTGTTGCGCATCGAGACCCGTCTTAGAAATCCAAAGCGAGCGAATCAAATGAGCCTCCTGAGTGTTACAAAAAAATAAAGGTTGATCGCAGGCCGGGCTCCGCCCGGCGTTCCAGGATGCCGGGCAAAGCCGGTCCACTCACCATTACGAATTGATGCTCAATAGATTGCTCGCCCGCTGAGCGTTTCCTTCAGCATT
>DASVYI010000292.1:0-3406 GCA_036392275.1 Nitrosospira sp.
TGAGTACAAGCACAAGGATCTCGGGCACAAGAAATTCGATCAGGTCGCCGTTCAACACTGGAAGGATGGGAAGATCATCAGTGATCGGTTCTACGCTCTATATTGACTAATAGCAGGTCAGCATACCCAAACCAATTCGATCAGTACCTGGGCTGAACTGCCTGTGGGGACATTACAAAAAAGATGCGGTCTACACCCATCCGCACTCGTGCCAAGACCTGAAACTATTGGAACCGGCCGGTATATCGGCGGCCAGATCAGGCTGGAAGGCAGGTATCATCTCGGCTCCCCAATGAAAAATTCACCCTGCTGAGATCCATTTCCGGGAGAAGCCTTGATGAAGGCTGGCAGTAGAAAATCAGATTCTTCATGACAAACCTCGCATTTCGCTGGTGAGCGCTGGTGAGCAAGCCGATCGACATGGATGCGTCGCGCAACTCGACCCCTGGGACGTGGGTACCGCTGAAAGTAACAACGTTCCGGACTTTTTGGCTTGCTTCATTCGGTTCCAACATCGGTACCTGGATCAATGGAACAGCCTCCGGCTGGGTGATGACCGACTTGTCCGCCTCGCCAGTGATGGTATCGCTGGTACAAGCGGCGACATGGTTGCCGATCGTACTGTTTGCGCTGGCGGCGGGCGCAATGACAGACATCCTCGATCGTCGCCGGTATCTGCTCGTTACACAGATATGGCTGGCGCTTTCGGCAGCCATGCTGACTTTACTTGCCGCGATGGATCAGCTCGGTGTATGGAGCCTGTTAGTCCTGACCTTTTCGCTGGGCCTGGGCGCGGCGATGGCAACGCCGGCATTGAACGTTACCGGTCCTGAACTCGTTCCCAGAAATCTGCTGCCGCAGGCCGTCGTGCTGGGCTCGCTGTCGATGAATCTCTCGCGCTCGATCGGGCCCGCGATCGGCGGCCTGCTGCTCGCGCAGTTTGGCGCATGGGCTGCCTATGGCCTCAACACGATCTCCTTTATTGGCATGATACTCATGCTATGGTACTGGAAACCCCAACCGGATGAACGCTCCCTGCCCCCCGAGCGTTTCTTCCAGGCGTTGCGCGCCGGCCTGCGCTACGCACGCGTGGCATCGGCATTCCGCGCTGTATTGATCCGTGCGGTAGTTTTCATGTTCTTTGCCGCCTCCACATGGGCATTGCTCCCGCTTATCGCAAGGCGCGAGCTTGTAGGCGGACCAGAAACGTACGGATTTCTCCTGATGTTTGTCGGCTTCGGAGCGATCGCGGCTATCGCCATCATGCCCCGGCTGCATGTGTATTTTTCCCGTGACCGGCTGGTGCTTATCGCTAGCATGATCTATGCTTTGACGGCCGTACCCTTGGCAATGATCCGGAGCGAAGCGGTGTTGTACGGCGTCATGATAATTTACGGAGCAGCGTGGGTCAGCGTTTTGACGTCGCTACAAGTTGCCGCGCAGACTTCGGTCCCGGCCTGGGTCCGGGGGCGCGCACTGGCCCTCTACCTTATGGTCTTCTCCGCCGGATTTACGCTTGGCAGCGTTCTGTGGGGATGGATTGCCGCGCAGGCCGGCATTCCCGCCGCATTGCTGATGTCGGCCATCGGCTCCGTATTGGTGGCGCTGGCCGTCCGTGGATTCAGCCTCGGTGCTCGCGAAGATCCGGATTTGACGCCATCGTACCATTGGCCGCATCCGCAGGCCATTGAGGAATTGGACCAGAACCGTGGCCCCGTGCTGATCACGATCGAGTATGAGATTGCGTTGGACCAGCGCGAGGCGTTCCTGAATGCGATGCAACAGCTCGGCGCGATCCGGCGGCGCGATGGCGCGTTCGGCTGGGGAATTTTTGAGGATATCGCCATGCCGGGCCGCTACATCGAACTCTACCAGCAGGACTCATGGCTCGATCATTTGCGCCAGCACGCACGCGTCACCCGTGAAGACCAGCGTGTTCAGGAAATCATCCACCGTTTTCATATCGGGAGCGCGGTACCCCGGGTTTCCCATTTCGTGGGGGGCACCCCGGCGGCGCGCACGGACAATTTGACAATTCAACGCCAGCCAACCCATGATTAGAGCGTGTTGGCCCCCTATTCACAGGAGAACGTCATGATGGAACTACGCCGCGCCCAGGACCGTGGCCATGCCGATCACGGCTGGCTGAATTCCTGGCACAGCTTTTCTTTCGCGGATTACTTTGATCCCAAACATGTTCAGTTTCGTGCCTTGCGCGTCATCAACGATGATACGGTCGAGCCCGGCCGTGGTTTCGGCACACACGGCCATCGCGACATGGAAATCGTCAGTTATGTGCTGGAAGGGGCGCTCGCGCACCGGGACAGCATGGGTACCGGTTCGGTCATCCGCCCGGGCAGCGTGCAGCGCATGAGTGCCGGTACCGGGGTGCACCATAGCGAATTCAACGCTTCCAAGGACGAGAAGGTGCATTTTCTGCAAATCTGGTTCCTCCCCAACATCATGGGCATCCAGCCGAGCTATGAGGAAAGATATTTCGGCGACGCCGAAAAGCGCGGGAGGCTGCGCCTGATTGCCTCACCGGATGGCGCGGATGGTTCGGTAAAAATTCATGCGGATGCGAAAATATTCGCTACGCTTTTGAGCGGCGACGAACGGGTTGAGCAAACCCTCGCGCAGGGTGGGCATGCTTATGTTCACGTTGCAAGCGGCAACGCATCACTGAATGGCATCCCACTACATGCTGGGGACGGCGCCATGCTTACGGGCGAAGACCGGCTGGTCCTGGATCAGGGGCAAAATGCGGAGGTGCTTGTTTTCGAGCTGGCCTGAGATCGCTGAAATTTTCTATTTGATTGCCTGATCTGCTAGGCTGAAATAGCACTATCATTTTAAAAGGTATTCGGTCATCAAACGGTAACTACTGTCATAGGAAGCTAATTTCAGGCCATTTATATGAGGTATACCCAGCCCAGCGACCCGTGAGTAATTGTTACAGAACCAGGAGATTTTTTGATGAACCGGAATATATTTTCTCCTTTAGCATTGGCTTTTTTAGCCACGTCAGTTCTCGCGCAACAAGCACCCGGCGAGTTTCGAGGCGAACCACCCCCGGCACCCGCCCCACCCGCAGAGTTCCGAAAAGACAACAATCCTGCCGCCGAAACCGAAATATCGCGGCTGAAAGCTTTGGTCGAATCTCAGCAGAAGAAAATCTCCCTACTCGAAGCCAAGATTAAGCTCTTAGAGGCAGAGCTTAAGAATCAGAAGGGTGCGAACCAGTGACCCTCGATGAAATCAATCAACAGTTGGATCAAACCGACAAGACCATTAATTCGCTTGCCAACGCGGCCACTGCGGAATCAATGAGTTCGAGTATGCCAACGTGGTGGTCAGTGACAAATGCAATGACAATGAGCAGCGTCGTCTTGCTCTTCGGTTTGCT
>DASVYI010000293.1:0-11125 GCA_036392275.1 Nitrosospira sp.
GCCACCGAAGAATCCACCCCGCCCGACATACCCACTACCACACGCGCTTTGCTCATGGTTCAATCATAGTGAGTGAAGATTTCCAGAGGATAGCGCTTGCCGGCCAAGTGATCTTCGATACACCTCATCACGAGCGGACTGCGGTGGCAGTAGCTCATTTCGCGAATTTCATCCACGCCAAACCAGCCGGCACTCAATATTCCGGCGTCCAAAGCCCGAACGGGATCGTGATCGGCGACAGTGCCGGTAAAAGCAAAGCGGAGGAAAACGGTGTCATCGGCCCGGGAATGCCAGCGATAGATCCCCAACAACCATTGGGGAACGAAAGAATAACCGGTTTCTTCCAGCGTTTCGCGGATGGCGCCCTGGATGATGGATTCGTCCGGCTCGAGATGGCCGGCGGGCTGATTGAACAGTATGCCGTTACTGGTTTGCTCCTCGACCAGTAGATATTTTCCGTCTATTTCGACGACTGCCGCAACCGTGACATTGGGTTTCCAGATCATGATCCTTTGAACAGTTTCGAATTGTCAAAAAGCAGCGACCTGCCCGCCGCTGGAACCGCATTCTATCTTCTTGACCGGCGGAAAGAAATAACACGGCAAGATCGGCGGGAAAGGGCCCGCCGTGCGGACTGCAATGCTGCTTGCCCCCGTTCGCGAAACCACATTAGCGCTTCTTTTCAAAACACGGATAAAATATAGGGATATTTTCGCTTTGTTTTATTTGCGAATAATTTTTACCTTTTACTGCCAAGCACCGTTATCAAGATGTCATCCTCTCGCCATTCGGACACTCCGGCTGCGCTCGCCGCGACACGGTTACCCCCGTTATCCCGTTACTTTAGCTACTTTATCTAGGAGATACCATGTACCAGCACATCAGCACCCCGGCCGAAGGCGCCAAAATCCGCGTGAACGCAGATTTCTCCCTGGACGTGCCGGATAACCCCATCATTCCGTTTATCGAAGGCGATGGCATTGGAGCCGACATTACGCCGGTCATGAAAAAAGTGGTGGATTCGGCAATCAGCAAAGCTTATGGCAGCAAGCGGAAAATTTCGTGGATGGAAATTTATGCCGGGGAAAAATCCAACCGCGTCTATGGCAATGACGTATGGCTCCCGGATGAGACCTTGCAGGCTGCGCGGGAGTATGTGGTCTCTATCAAAGGCCCGCTCACCACGCCGGTGGGCGGGGGCATCCGTTCCATCAACGTGGCCTTGCGGCAGGAGCTTGACCTGTATGTCTGTTTGCGCCCGGTGCGCTACTTTCAGGGCGTTCCCAGCCCATTGAAAAATCCCGAAAAGACGAACATGGTGATTTTCCGGGAAAATTCGGAAGACATCTATGCGGGTATCGAATGGGAGGCCGAGTCGGAAAGCGCTAAAAAAATCATCAGGTTTTTGACCACCGAGATGAATGTCAAAAAGATACGCTTCCCGCAAACATCGGGGATCGGCATCAAACCGGTATCCCGGGAGGGTACCGAGCGGCTGGTCCGCAGGGCAATACAGTACGCAATCGATAACAACCGCCGCTCGGTCACCCTGGTGCACAAGGGCAATATCATGAAATTTACCGAGGGAGCATTCAAAAATTGGGGCTATGAATTGGCGAAACGGGAATTCGGGGCCACGCTGCTGGACGGTGGCCCATGGATGAAGCTGTCTGCCGGGGGAGAGGATATCGTCGTCAAGGACGTCATTGCAGATGCGTTTCTGCAACAGATTCTGCTGCGGCCGCAAGAATATGATGTGATCGCCACGCTGAATCTCAACGGTGATTACATTTCCGATGCCCTGGCGGCGCAGGTCGGAGGTATCGGGATAGCACCGGGTGCGAACCTCAGCGACTCCATAGCCATTTTCGAGGCAACGCACGGCACCGCGCCCAAATACGCGGGGAAGGATCAGGTTAATCCGGGCTCGATCATTCTGTCGGCTGAAATGATGCTGCGGCACATGGGATGGACAGAAGCCGCCGATCTGATTATCGCGGGGATGGAAAAAACCATCCAGGATAAAATTGTAACCTATGACTTTGCACGGCAGATGACCGGTGCGCACGAAGTTTCATGCTCGGCATTTGGCCGGGCGCTAATCGAGCACATGGCTGCTTGATCAAAAAGAAAAGCCCCTTGCCGGGATCGCCGGCAAGGGGTGTCGAATTCTGTGATTACAAGCTGATCGCGGATTGGCCGCGCCAGCGTGGAATAATTAAACCGACTGAATGTTTGACGCTTGTTTGCCCTTGGGACCTTGTGTGACCTCAAAGCTGACTTTCTGACCTTCCTTGAGAGTTTTAAACCCGGACATATTGATCGCGGAGAAATGCGCAAACAAATCCTCGCTGCCATCATCCGGGGTAATAAAACCGAAACCCTTGGAATCATTGAACCATTTTACTGTACCTGTCGCCATTATTGCTTCCTATAAAAAAAACCGGGCCGGAAACCCGAACACTGTTTGAGTTTCAAGACCGCAAAACGGCTGTAACCGGTACTGCAGAGAACTTGAAGCCAAACGCCAAGGATGTTTTACTTAAATCCGGTTTTCAAGTCAAGTGCTCCATGCGCTTATTTTGCCAAATTGCAACAGAATAATTTGCAATAATTTGCCAATAATTTGTCCGGGGTACTTGAATATTTGCCTGCAATCATCAAATATATCAGTAAGAGGCAGGCATTGATTTGGTTCCACTCACGCTACCAATGGTGAAAGCAGGGCAGGGAAATGGTTACGGAAAATCATGAGGATATTGTACTGGAGGCGAAAAAGAGCAAACTCAAGCCGCCCCCGATGTTCAAGGTTATCCTGCTCAACGACGATTTTACGCCCATGGATTTCGTCGTTGCTGTGCTACAGACTTTTTTTTCCATGAACCGAGAACAGGCGACGAAAATCATGCTCAAAGTTCATATGGATGGAGCTGGGGTGTGTGGAGTTTATACCAACGAGGTAGCTACCGCCAAAGTTGAGCAGGTCGTTACATTTGCGAGAAAGCATGAACATCCGCTAAGGTGCGTGATGGAGGAAACCTGAAATGATTGCGCAAGAACTGGAAGTAAGTTTGCACATGGCCTTTGTTGAATCGCGGCAAAAGCGCCACGAGTTCATTACGGTGGAGCATTTGCTGCTGGCCATGCTCGACAATCCCACCGCCGCCGAGGTGCTGCGCGCCTGTTCGGTCGACATAAACGATCTGCGCAGATTGCTGACGGAACATGTGACCGAAAATACACCGACGGTCGGCGGCACTGGCGAAGTGGACACTCAACCTACGCTTGGGTTTCAGCGTGTGATCCAGCGGGCCATTCTGCATGTCCAGTCTTCTGGGAAGAAGGAAGTCACGGGCGCCAATGTGCTGGTGGCCATATTCGGCGAAAAGGATTCGCACGCGGTTTATTTCCTCCACCAAAAAGGCGTCACCCGTCTCGACGTCGTTAATTACATTTCACACGGCATCAGCAAGGTCCCGCAAGGGGGTAGCCCGAAGACCGAAAACGAAAGCGATTCCGAGCAGGAATTGGGCGCCGGCGGCGCTCTGGAAAGCTATGCCGTAAATTTGAATTCCCAAGCCCTTGCGGGCAAGATCGATCCATTGATCGGACGGGAACAAGAATTGGAACGCCTGATACAGACACTATGCCGCCGCCGCAAGAACAATCCGTTGCTGGTCGGTGAAGCCGGTGTCGGCAAAACCGCCATCGCCGAGGGACTGGCACGGCGGATCATTGAAAATGATGTGCCTGATGTGCTTGCCCACCACCAGGTTTACGCCCTGGATATGGGCGCCCTGCTGGCGGGGACCAAATACCGCGGCGATTTCGAACAACGCCTGAAGGCCGTGCTGAAACAGTTGCTGGACAACTCGAATGCCATTCTCTTCATCGATGAGATACACACCCTCATCGGCGCAGGCGCGGCTTCGGGAGGCACGCTCGATGCATCCAATCTGCTGAAGCCCATACTCAACACCGGTCAGTTGAAGTGCATCGGGGCCACCACCTACAGTGAATACCGCGGCATTTTCGAGAAGGATCATGCGCTGTCGCGCCGTTTTCAAAAAATCGATGTGCCCGAGCCGAGCGTGGATGAAACTGTCGCCATTCTCCGCGGCCTGAAGGCCCGCTATGAGGCCCATCACGGCGTCAAATACACCGCGGTTGCGCTGAGCACTGCCGCTGAATTATCCGCGCGCTACATCAATGACCGGCACCTGCCGGACAAGGCGATCGACGTGATCGACGAAGCCGGGGCGGCGCAGCGTATTCTTCCTAAATCGCGTCAACGCAAGGTCATCAGCAAACACGAAATCGAAAGCATCATTGCCAAGATTGCACGTATTCCAGCGCAAAATGTATCGAGTGACGACCGGAACACGCTGAAAACCCTGGATCGTGACCTGAAAGCGGTGGTATTCGGGCAGGACAAGGCCATCAATGCGCTGACTGCGGCGATCAAGATGGCGAGAAGCGGCCTGGGCAATCCCCAGAAGCCCGTCGGCTCGTTCCTGTTTTCCGGCCCCACAGGGGTTGGCAAAACCGAGGTGGCCCGACAACTTGCCTATGCACTCGGCATTCAGTTGCACCGCTTCGATATGTCTGAATACATGGAGCGGCATGCCGTATCCCGTCTGATTGGAGCACCGCCTGGATATGTCGGTTTCGATCAGGGTGGATTGCTGACCGAGGCGATCATCAAGCAACCCTACTCGGTCCTGTTACTGGATGAGATCGAAAAGGCGCATCCGGATATCTTCAATATCCTGCTGCAGGTAATGGATCACGGCACCCTGACGGACAACAATGGGCGTAAGGCGGATTTCCGCAACGTTGTGATCATCATGACGACCAATGCCGGCGCGGAAGCGCTTAGCAAAGCTTCCATAGGTTTTACCAAGTCCGCCCAGGCAGGCGACGAAATGGCAGACATCAAGCGCATGTTTACGCCCGAATTCCGGAATCGGCTCGATGCGGTCATTTCGTTCGCGCCACTGGACAGGAATATCATTTTGCGGGTGGTAGACAAATTCCTGATGCAGCTTGAAGTACAACTGCATGAAAAGAAAGTGGAGGCGACCTTTACCGATGCGCTGAGGGAATACCTTGCCCTGAACGGTGTCGATCCGCTCATGGGTGCGCGCCCGATGGCCCGGCTCATTCAAGACACAATCCGCAGTGCGCTCGCGGATGAGCTGCTCTTCGGACGCCTGGCCGCTGGCGGAAAGGTGACGGTGGATATTGGCGCAGACAATAAAGTCGCACTTCAGTTCGAGGAAGAAGCCGCGGCCGTATAGGGAAAGGAAAAAAGTGGTTCATGCATGAAAAAAGGCGCGGATCGCGCCTTTTTTCATTTTCCGGGTAACAGCTTCCGGCTATTTGCCCTTGGTTTCGTACTTGAAAGACAGATTTATTCTGGTACGGTACGCAACCACCTTGCCGTCTTCGATCACCAGGTCGAGCTTGACGACTTCTGCAACTCTTAAATCCCGCAGGGTTTTCGATGCAGTCTTCACGGCATTCTTAGCTGCATCTTCCCAGGATACCTTACTGGTTCCGACTATTTCCGTTATCCGGTAAACGCTGTCGCTCGCCATGTTTTTTCTCCTTCTCGAAGTAAGTCCAAGTCATAAACAAAAACAGCTTACGGAATACCCGCCTACCGGTTTCAGTTTATGACGCGTCCTCCCGGATTGCAAACATGAGCGCAGCTCATGGACTTCGGTTCCATAATCAGCCTGCGATTACCCGCTTTCTGATATGGCCGAGCGCCGCTTCCACCTGATCGACGAGAATCAGGCATAGCTCGCCGGCCTTCAAGTTGGCAAAAGCGGCATCGATAGCCACGAACTCGCCCCGAATTTCCTTGACATCACGGGTGCGTTTCGCATTCTCCAGACCTTGCCGCAGCAGACCGAGCACTTCACCATCGGCACGCCCCCTCTGGCACTGGTCCTGATAAAGCACGACTTCATCGAATGCATCGCCGAGTATTTCGGTTTGCTGACGAATATCCTCATCACGGCGGTCGCCGGCCCCGCTGATGACCACCGAGCGCCGTTTGGCCGGCATATTATCGATCGCATGCACCAGCGCCTGGATTGCATCGGCATTGTGGCCATAATCGGCAATAAGGGTCGCCCCCTGGTGACTGAAGAGATTGAAACGGCCCGGCACGGTGTGTGTATCGCACACGAAATTAGCCAATCCGGCGCGGATGATCTCCCAATCGAGCCCGAGCCCCCAGCCGGCCCCAATGGCGGCCATGGCGTTCTCAACCTGGAATGCTATCAAGCCATTCTGCGTAACGGGGATACCGGCGAGTGGTATCCGGTATTCTGCACCGGCTTCGGCGGCAACGATGAAATCGCCATCGAGATAAATGACACGCTTGCGTTGCCCGCGATGTTTCGCGATGACCGGGTTGGCGGGGTCGCGGGCGAAAAAGGTGACAGACCCAGGGCAATGAGCCGCCATGCCGGCGACGAGAGGATCGGCCGCGTTGAGCACCGCAACACCGGTACCAGGCGTGATATTTTGCACGATGATGCGTTTGACGGCAGTCAAATCTTCCACGGTGTCGATATATGAAAGGCCGAGGTGATCACCCCTCCCGATGTTGGTCACCACGGCCACATCACAGCGGTCGAAACCCAGCCCTTCGCGCAACATGCCGCCGCGCGCCGTCTCGAATACCGCGGCATCGACATCGGGATGAAGCAGAACTTTCCTTGCGCTCTTGGGGCCAGCGCAATCACCCGTATCGATGCGCTGACCCTCAACACAAACGCCGTCGGTGCTGGTCATGCCGACACGCAGCCCCTCGCAATTGAGAATATTGGCGATCATGCGAACGGTCGTGGTCTTGCCATTAGTGCCGGTCACCGCGACAACCGGAATACGTCCGTCGTCATCCTCTCCGAACATGCTGGCAATGATCGCCTTTCCCACGGCGCGCCCCTTGCCAAACGAAGGTTGCAGGTGCATGCGTAACCCCGGTGCGGCATTGATTTCGATGATGACCCCCTGCCCCTCCAGGGGTTTCGATATGCTGTCACAGACGACATCGACCCCGCAGATGTCTAGACCAATCATTCGCGCGGCGGCCTCCACGGAAGCGGCCAGTTCGGGATGAACCTCATCCGTGACATCGGTCGCCGAACCCCCTGTAGATAGGTTGGCATTGTTACGCAGAGAAACACGCACGCCTTCGGATGGCACGGATTCGGCTGCAAAACCCAGCGTCGCCAGGTGTGCGAGCGCAATCGCATCGAGCTGTATCCTGGTCAACGCGTGGGCATGACCATCACCGCGCCGTGGATCGCTGTTTATCCGCTCCACAAGTTCCCGGATGCTGTGCACGCCATCGCCGGTGACCCGGGGCGGCTCGCGCCGCGCGGCGGCGACCAGCTTGTTGCCCACCACCAGCATGCGGTAGTCCTGACCGGGGATGTAACGCTCGACGAGCACGTTTCCGCTGATACCCACCGCCACTGCGTAAGCCGCTTCAACCTGCTCGCGATTCGTGAGATTGACTCCGACTCCCTTACCCTGATTGCCGTCCTGCGGCTTGACGACGACCGGGCCGCCGATTTCACATGCAGCCGCCCAGGCATCCTCCGCATCCGTCACCGGCCTGCCCGACGCAACCGGAATGCCCGCGGCGCTCAGCAGCATACGGGTCAATTCCTTGTCCTGCGCAATGGATTCGGCAACGGCACCGGTAAATCCGGTTTCGGCCGCCTGGATACGCCGCTGCCTGCTTCCCCACCCAAATTGAACCAGGCTGCCATCGGTCAACCGGCGAAAGGGAATACCGCGCTCGACAGCAGCCTGGACGATTGCACCGGTGCTCGGCCCGAGGCGTATCTCTTCGTTCAACTCACGCAGCCGGCGCACCGCACCGGCCGGATCGAAAGGAGCGTCCTCCATCGCCGCGCGACACAGGTCCTGCGCGAATTCGATGGCAAGCCTGCCGACCGCTTCCTCACTATACTCCACAACGACCTGATAGCTTCCGGCTTCCAGCAGCGGAGCGGTTTTGCTGAAAGCTACCTGACAGCCTGCCTCTACCTGCAGGCCCAGCGTGGAACGTTCGAGGATGTGCGCCATGGTAATCGCCCCATATTGGCCCGGCTGGGGCAGATCAATTTGCGGAAACCATCCACGCAACCGATCCAGTACGTCTGGGTGGACGCTATCAGAATACCCGGTTCCGCACAAAACGATGGCTTCCATGGCGGTTTGACGACTCCACAGATTGGGGCCGCGCAAGGCACGGATGCGTGATACTTTCATTAACAATTCTCCTGGATGTAATGCTTCGATACGAACGAGTGTTGGCGATTCAACCTAAATCCGGCAGTTGGATGGGGTGGAGTGTGCGGTTTTTGGGGTGCAGGGCAAGGCGCAACGACGCGAAATGGCCATTCCATTTCAAGGAGTTGCAACGCAGCCATGTGCCACAAAAACCGTGCAATCCGCCCCGTAGCGGAGTCACCACAAACGTGAACGTCAAGTTTCGTAAAAAATCTTTATAGATCATAGCGGTAAAGTTAAAAATGAGCGGTCAACTGCCGGATTTAGGTTCAATCCTGTTTCTCTATGCCGCCGCGCCAGCCTGGGCAGTGGTAGCATCCGCCACTGCGCCAGAAGAGTTTTCGATCGCGGCGCGTATGAGCGCCGGCTCCATTCCAAGCGCCCATGCAGTCGCGACGGCCGCAAGGGTACACTCAGCTTGCATGATTTCATCATCGCCGGAAGGAAGCGGAATCCCATCGAGCCTGGTCAGTGGCAACTCTTGAGAACCGGTAACGAGGAGGATTTCTCCATCGCGAACGACCACCGCCCGCTTCCCCCGTACGGAGCCCGAGCCTTGGGTGCCATGCAAGCGGTGTTCCTTGATGACCGGCAAATCGGGATCCAGGCTGAAATAAATGACTTCGCCATTGCACAGCGCAGCTATTTCAACGAGCATGGCTTCCCGGGCATTGAGTACCGCCGCTCCTGTGGGCAGCACGACGTCGACTTGAGTGCGCAATACATCGAATACCTGCTCCGGAGTTCCAATATCCCCGCGGCCAAGATGCCGTTCCGGCTCGACATTGGTGATTACACCGACATGGCAGCCGTCATAGGCCAGCCCCTCGTCCAGAATGCAGCCGCCGCCGTTTTCGAAAACCGCGGCATCGACCAGGCGATTCATCAGAATGCTCCTGGCTGCCTTCCACGTCGCATGGTTACCTTTGTAGACCTGTCTGCCATCAAGGTAAAAACCGTCACTGCACGCGAGTCCGGCATGTTTTCCCGAAAGCTTGAACAGGCGGGCGACAAGGTGCGCCACCGCGGTTTTACCACGGCTTCCGGAAATGCCCACGACGGGAATACGTCCATCATGATGATCCGGGAAAAGATGATCGATGATAGCTTCGCCCACTGGACGGGGCGTACCCACGGCAGGCTTGATGTGCATCAGCAAACCGGGGCCGGCATTGACTTCGACGATTGCCCCCCCCTGTTCGGCCAGGGGCCGTGAAATATCCCGGGCGACAAGATCGATACCGGCGATATCCAGCCCTACAATGCGTGCGGCGAGAGACGCGGATGCCGCAGTGCTCGGGTGCACCCCGTCGGTGACGTCGAATGCATGGTTGCCGTTACGCTGAATCAGAACTTCAAGTCCTGCTGGCGGTATGGAATCCACCGTGAAGCCCTGGCGGCTGATTTCCATGATCGTTATTCCATCCATGCCGACCAGGTTGAGCGGATGACCTTCGGTTTCGCCGCGCCGCGGATCGGAATTGATCTGATCGCGAACCAGTTCACGGATGGTTGAATTTCCATTTCCGGTTACCGATACCGAGTCACCCCGGCTGGCAGCGACAAGGCGGCCGCCAACGACGAGCAGGCGATGTTCCGTGCCCGGCACATAACGCTCGATCAGCACGCCGCTCCCTTCCAGCAGAGCCACCCGATACGCCGACTCGACCTCCTCGCGCTGGGTAAGCTCTATGAAAACACCGCGTCCATGATTGGCATCGCACGGTTTGACGACGACGGGAAGACCGATGTCCTGAGCTGCTTCCCAGGCATCTTCGGGACCATTGACGATTCGTCCTTCCGGAACGGGCACACCGCAGGACCGGAGCAACTCCTTGGTCAGGTTCTTGTCACGCGAGATACTTTCGGCAATCGCCGGGGTCCGGTCGGTCTCCGCGGTCCAGATACGCTGGCCACATGCGCCATAACCAAGTTGAACGAGGTTGCCTTTGGTCAGAAGGCGAATGGCCGGGATGCCGCGATTTGCCGCAGCCTCGACGATGCATGCGGTCGACGGACCCAGCCAGAGCGAATCAACCATATCGCGCAGACGCGCGACCGTGCCTGCGACGTCATAGGATTCATCGCCGGGTTGCCCTGGCGCCATCGCCGCCAGCACCAGTTCCCGTGCTGCCAGTAAAGCGCTACGTGCGATATTCTCATGCCAGGCGCTGACGACAACCTTGTAGACGCCGCGCCGCGATGTTTCGCGGGCCCGGCCAAATCCTCCGGGCATACCGGCCAGATTCTGCAGTTCGAGCGTGACGTGTTCGAGAATATGGCCCGGCCACGTTCCTTCGCTGAGCCGGCGGAGAAAGCCGCCCCGCTCCCCATAACTGCACCGGTGTTCTATCAATGAGGGAAGCCAGGAAGTCAGGCGTTCGTAGAAACCCGGAATGGTATTGGAAGGGAAATCCTCCAGATCCCCGATATCGATGATGGCCTCGAGTACAGGCCGCAGGGTCCAGATGTTGGGGCCGTTCAAGTGGCGGATTTCGAGAAACAGAATATCCTTTTTATTGATGAGGCCGGTATTTGCGGTATTCGTGTTCGTATTCGCGTTCGCACAAGGCAGCATGGAATTTCACCAGGAGTCGATCGAAGTTGGACTAACGCAGTTCGCATGAATTGGTTTACAACTTCGTGCATAAAATTTAGCGCGACAATCGAATGGGCGACATGGACTACCGGATGACGGAACGGTCCGCAACCAGATCTCATGGAAAGGAAATTTTTGAAGGTAAAACAATCACTTGAACGCACACTGCGATGAGTGCCGCCTTCGTTTTTTACTGTGGAAGAA
>DASVYI010000294.1:0-2082 GCA_036392275.1 Nitrosospira sp.
AAACTGGGCAAAGCGGACGCCACGCGTTTTTGTCACCAGCATGCCATGCTGCCGGAAGATGCCGGTCTGGTTGCATGGCTGGTGGAAAATCATCTCGTCATGTCCATGACGGCGCAGAAAAAGGATCTGTCCGATATGAACGTGATCGCGGAGTTTGCCCGGCTCGTGGAGAACGAGCGCCGCCTTGTCGCGCTTTATCTCCTGACCGTTGCGGATATCCGCGGTACCAGCCCGAAGGTGTGGAATGCTTGGAAGAGCAAATTGCTGGAGGATTTGTTCTGGGCAACACGGCGGCACCTGTGCGGCGAGACAGGCCATGCAGGCGGGATACTGGAAAACCGCAGAAGCAAGGCGCTGGAACTGCTGCGGCACGACGGCATACCCGCCGAGACATACGAACGGCTCTGGTCGGCGCTCGATTCCACCTATCTCCTGCTGCATGAACCGGAGGAAATCGCCTGGCACGCGCG
This sequence comes from Nitrosospira sp., assembly GCA_036392275.1. Lineage (GTDB taxonomy): Bacteria > Pseudomonadota > Gammaproteobacteria > Burkholderiales > Nitrosomonadaceae > Nitrosospira. Next base: position 471 of record DASVYI010000294.1, read on the forward strand.
GCATCTGCGCGACCGTATCGAAGCATCCGCGCCGGTGGTGAAAGCACGTCTGGCGCCCGCCAAGGCAGGTATCGAGGTGCTGGTTTATACCGCCGACCAGAAGGATTTGTTCGCGCGCATCTGCGAGTTTTTCGATCGTAGCGATTACAACATCGTTCAGGCCAAGATTCACACCACGCGGCACGGTTATGCCCTCGATACGTTCCTGGTGCTGGATTCCGCCGGTATGGCGGAGCGTCATCGCGACGTATCAGGTTTCATAGAGCATGAACTGGCCCATCAGTTAAGACGGGAAGAACCGGTGGAGCCCCCGCTGCGCGGACGCCTGAGCCGGCATCTCAAGCATTTCCCCATCACGCCGGAGGTCGACATCGAGCCGGATGAAAAAGGCATATTCCATATTTTGTCGATCGTTGCGGGCGACCAACCCGGGCTTCTGTCGCGAATCGCGCAGGTGCTGGTGCAGTTTGGCGTTAACGTCCACAGCGCACGAATCAATACCCTGGGCGAGCGCGCCGAGGACACGTTCCTGATCACCGGAAACGTATTGAGCGACGCAAGAATGCTGATCCATCTGGAAACCCGGCTGATAAACACTCTGCAGACATCGAACGGAACAGCCGGGGAGCCACTGAAAGAAACCGCGACGGAATAGGCCGGTTCCCCGCTTCATGTCAGCTTCGTGTTCAAGCTATCGCGTCCACCGGCTCGGTTTCCGGAACGCCCAGACGCGCGCGCAGCAGGCGTGCCGCGGCAACCATCCGTTTCAAGGCGGTGACCGCTTCAGGCCAGGTTCGAGTCTTCAGCCCGCAATCGGGATTGATCCACAACTGCTCGGGGTCGATGACCGAGCATGCTTTCTCCAGCAATTCGAGTATCTCCCCGGTCTCTGGAATCCGCGGAGAGTGGATGTCGTACACGCCGGGACCGATCTCGTTGGGGTATTTGAACTGACCGAAGCCGTTCAGTAATTCCATGCGCGAGCGCGAGGTTTCAATGGTGATCACGTCCGCATCCATATCGGCAATGGCTGGCAAAATATCATTGAATTCCGAATAGCACATGTGGGTGTGTATCTGGGTATCATCCCTGACGCCCGAGCTCGAAACGCGAAAAGCCTCCGCTGCCCATTTCAGGTAATCATTCCAGTCGGCCTTTTTAAGCGGTAGCCCTTCACGAAACGCCGGCTCGTCGATTTGAATCATCCCGATGCCTGCCCGCTCCAGGTCGGCAACTTCGTCACGGATGGCAAGGGCCAGTTGAAGAGCAGTGACACGGCGAGGCTGGTCGTCGCGCACGAACGACCACATCAGCATGGTGATGGGTCCGGTCAGCATGCCTTTGACCGGCTTCGCGGTCTGGCTTTGCGCATATTCGATCCAGTCCACAGTCATCGGATCGGGCCGGTAAATATCTCCATAGAGGATCGGGGGTTTGACACAACGCGAGCCGTAGCTTTGAACCCAACCATGCTCGGTAAAAACATAGCCCCACAATTGCTCGCCGAAATACTCCACCATGTCGTTGCGCTCGGCTTCTCCGTGCACGAACACATCCAGTCCTATCTCTTCCTGCTTCTTTACTGCCAGCCGTATTTCATCGCGCATAGACT
>DASVYI010000295.1:0-8163 GCA_036392275.1 Nitrosospira sp.
GTTGGGTAAACTCGACGCCCACAGCGACTGTGATCGAGAATAGCAGCGTTACGAGAACTGCCGCTGCTGCCAACGGAAGAGGCCTGGGCGCCGCTCCGGCAATTGCGCCGCAAAGCAGCAGCCCGAAGGGAATGTACAGCAACAGATTGGCTACCAGGTCGGCGCGGCTTTCCACCCCCAGTTCCAGAAGCGGAATATGCCGGAAATTCGCCACGGCGGCAGAAAACGAAAGGTCAGTCGGTTGAAACGGGAGCAGGCTTCCGTAAACGATGAACAGCAGGTAGGCCAAGGAAAGCCGGGCAAGCAGCGGCCTGCTGACCATGTTGTGCTGCGGCAGATGCAGGGTCTCGGTCAAAGCCATGATTACGGAGGAAGTGACCCCTATCTGGCGGTGCTTGCGTTATCTGATCCGGAAGCCTTCTCTTCCCGGCCTGCTTTTTGGGCATCCGCAGGGACAGGAGGCAGGGCCGGTTTTATTTCCAGTTTCGGCAACCATCGCGGAAATCCGGAATTGGCATAATTGGCATAAGCGCCGAAGCGATCAATTTCTTCCCGCCCATCAAAATCATTCTTCCATTCCGGATAGACGCGCAGTCGACCGGTATCAAGTGATGCCGGCATCACCTTGCCCGGCAGCGGAACGAGGTCCATTTCTCCGAGCGGGGCGAATGGCTTGACGAGATATTCACGTGCTGTTTCATAGCGGCCAACAAGATTGCTCTCCCCGGTGTCCCCGGTTAAAGGAGCGCGTGCAAAAATTGCGTTACCCGTTATCCACTGCGGATAGGGTGGATCACCTTCCCTGCGCATAAGCCGGACACCGGTGCCAGCCGCAATGATGGTATTGTAGAACACGCTGACTTCGCGTGGTGTATCGTTGTGCGGCTGAATCCGCACAGCGTCGCCAAAGTTGTTCACGAATAAATTATTGTACAGGGCAATATTTCCCTCGCCCTGGAACAGCGATTCATCCGGATTCTGGTAAAAGAAATTGCCGTAGACGAGATACCGGTCATTCGAGCCGGGACCCGTCAGAGGCCAATGCCCGACCAGCACATTGGGCCTCGCCATCTCCCTGGAAGAGCCGCCCTTCGCTTTACTGAAAACATTATGACGGATGATCGTGTCAGCAGGCCCATCCGGCATCCCCGGCAGAGCCGGTCGAAATTCCTGATGCTTGATTTGCAGGTTATAGCCCAGCGTATCGACGATCAGATTACGTTCGATCAATCCGCCGATAAATGGAGCGCGGCCGTCCGAATTCCCCAGGTAAAGGCCGGTTCCGGCTCCTTCGACGATGTTGTGGCGAATTATCCAGCCCCAGGCCGGGCATTTGGTGGAAATCCCCACCGTTTGCTGGTTATTGCCGTGGCCGAGAACGCGCAGCCCGTCAAGGATGATGTGATGCGCCCAATCAGCGTGTCCCTCGCATTTCACTCCGTCCACCGGAAGGTTGCGGCCGTCGAGATCGAGATTGCGAAGCGTGACATAACTTGAATTGATGATACTGACGGTATTGTGCTTCGGCCGCGCCACGAAAACCGGACGTGGCCCGCTCTCGGGTCCCGAGATCGTAATCGGTGCGCGCGCGGTGCCCCGAAGATATTGAATGGGCAGGCCGCCCTTATACTCTCCCGGCGCAAGCCGCAGGTGATTGCCCGGCTCCAGCATCTTCAACTTGGCAAGATAGTTGTCGGGACTGGCCGTATAGGTCGTGCCCGCGGCGGCTGACCCTGAGCCGGATAGCACGCAGACCAGGACAATAACCGGTTGAAACGGAAAGACGGGGTTCGGCCTGATCATGACAAAAGGATGATAACGTGAGGAGCTTTCTGAATTTGGGCCTTGAGCCGTCTCATCGGCTCGTCCCTGATGCTTCAGTCCATTATCGATATATGGAGATTGCGCATGCGCATTTTTCAGCTATAATAAACGCAACTTGGTTGCAATACCATCTTTATGTTTATCAGCCTTCAAAAGCAGGCGGAAGAGATGATCCGCCGCCGCGGGGAGCGGGTGACCTCTGGCAGAGTGCGTATCCTTGCGTTGCTTCTGGCAGAGCAACGCGCTGTCAGTCACCATGAAATTGAAGAACGATTGCAGGGAAAATACCGGTTGGACCGGGTAACCCTCTATCGCGTGCTTGAGTGGCTGAACGAAAACGGCTATATCCATAGAGTGGTCGGCGACGACCGGGTATGGCGTTTCCGTGCAAATGCCGACGTAAACCCACATCAGCACGCGCACTTTGAATGTACCCGCTGCACCCGGGTGATTTGCCTCGACGATATGAAAACAGAATACAGCCCGCCGTTGCCGGCCGGGTATCGCCCCCAGCAGGTCGAATTGACGGTGAAAGGATTGTGTGCCGAGTGTGCGTGAATACAACGATAGCTCGACCTCGGCAAAATTGACTACGATGTTGCGCAGGGAATTATTTTTACTGCTGGTCGTGGTACTGTCGTTCGTCCCTGTCTTCCAGGCGGCGCATATGCTTACGCACGTTGCGCCGGCCGATATGACCGGAATGACCCAGGCAGACGGCAATCTGCATGAAGACCTGCATGAAGACGAAGGCGATGCCGATGCCGGCGTGGACAAAATCTGTCTTGACTGCCTGGCCCTGACGTTCAGCGTCATTCTCCCTTTTTTGCTAACCAGCTTTTTTGATCAGACGAGGCGGCGGCCGCTGCCCTATCTGAAATCGAGGCGCAGTCTACTCGATTTCTCGCCCGCATATCTTACCCGCGCTCCCCCGCAAGCTTAACTTCCGCCGCATTTTTGCCAGCTGACTCCGCCCCGGGATCGGTCATCCGGCGTTACTGCAATCCGGGCCAGATCGGCGGCCTACCAGGGTTTACCTTCCTATTTGACGGATTCAACGCATACTTACGCAACTCTGTTGCAGAAATATGACAACTTCTGTCCCGGAATTCGGTATGAATTATCCACGTTTCAATCTTGCGACTGCATTGATCGCATTTGCCCGGAAGTTATCCGGACCGGCCATGAGCATGGCGATGCTTGGGGTATTCGACACGATATCCGTGCACGCCCAGGATGTTCCCCAGGACAACGTATTGCAGCCTGTCGTCGTGACTGCCATCCCGTTCGAGAATCGAAGTGAACTGGATGTGGCCCAGCCCGTTTCGGTGTTGAAAGGCGATGATCTGCGCCGCAAGCGGGAAGCGAGCCTGGGCGACACTCTTTCTCGAGAGCTGGGCGTCGCATCGAGTTCCTTTGGGCCCGGCGCGGGCCGCCCGATCATCCGGGGCCTGGATGGCCCGCGCATTCGCGTGCTCGACAACGGCATCGGTACGCTCGATATTTCGAGCATCAGTCCGGACCATGCGGTAACGGCGGAATCACTCAATGCTTCTCAAATCGAGATATTACGGGGTCCGGCAACGCTGCTATACGGCAGCGGGGCATCGGGTGGCGTGGTCAACGTGGTAAACCGCCGTATTCCCAGCCAACTGTTCAAATCGCCCAAAGGTGACTTCGAGATACGCGGCAATACTGCAACCGAAGAGCGTACGGGTGCTTTGAACGCATCCGGCAGCGTCGGAAGGATCTCGTGGAGTGCAGGAGGTTTCAGGCGCAAAACCGGCGATTATCATATCCCCGGGAGAGCGGATGAGAGCGATCCCAGCAGCAGGAAGGGAATTGTCGAGAACAGCGCCGTCAATTCGGGCGGTGGTTATCTGGGCGGATCGTTCGTGGGTGAGAAAGGGTTTATCGGTCTGTCGGTTTCGCGCCTGGACAGTAAATATGGCATACCCAGCCCTGAACATTCGAAAATCGACCTAGGGCAGACCCGATATGACCTCTCCGGCGAGCTGAATGAGCCTCTGCGGGGATTCGAACGGATCAAGGTGCGCATCGGCTACAACAATTACAAACACAACGAGATCGAGGGCACCGGGGCGATTGCCACGCGATTCAGGAATCAGGCGCTGGAAAGTCGCGCCGAGCTATTGCACGCGCCCATCGCGAACTGGCAGGGGGTGCTCGGTTTCCAATTCCAGGACCGGAATTTTTCCGCCTTGGGCGAAGAAGCGGTGGTCCCGGTCACGAAGTCGAATTCGGCTGGTCTGTTTCTGGTCGAGGAGCGAAACTGGGACCGCTGGCGGCTGGAGTTAGGCGGACGAATCGAGCGCGCAACGCAGGATCCGCAGAACAACGTCAACCCGCCGCGCGCATTCAATCTTTACAACGTTTCAGCCGGCACTTTGTGGAGATTCATGGATGGTTACGGGCTGGCGCTTTCCGGTACACGGGGACAGCGCGCGCCATCGACGGAAGAGCTCTACATGCATGGCGCGCACCGTGGCACCGCCACCTTTCAGACCGGCGATCCCGCCTTGACCAGCGAAACCACCAATAACATCGACCTGGCATTACGCAAGAATACCGGCAACGTGAAATGGAAGGTCAATTTTTTCCACAACTGGATCGACAATTATATTTTCGTCCGCAGCGCAGACGTCAATCATGACGGCGTAGCCGACCGTTCCGACCCTACCGGAGCGTTTAATCCCCATGGTGCATTCCTGGTTCAGAATTTCGCGCAGACCGCCGCCAGATTTTACGGTGCGGAAGCGGAAGCGACCTTCACGGTGAAGCCGGATGCCATCGATTTGCGCCTGTTTGCCGACTACGTGCGTGGCAGGTTGAACAATGGGGGAAATGTTCCGCGTATCACACCGCTCCGTTTCGGGCTGGAATTGAACCACAGGATGGGACCGTGGACAACCCATGTGAGCGCTACCCGTGTGATGCGCCAGAGCCATGTGGCGGAACTGGAAACGCCCACTCCCGGCTATACGCTGGTGAACGCCGAGGCAACCTACCTTATCAAGAAAATCAGATCGAACGGCATCAAAATTTTCCTGCAAGGTAAAAATCTGCTCAACGAAGAAATACGGGTGCATACCTCGTTCCTGAAGGATTTTGCTCCCCTGGCGGGAAGAGCGCTTGTAGTGGGGTTGAGAGGGGATTTTTAATACAGGGTTACAAAAACTGCTGAACTCCGGTTGACCCGGCTGGATGCAAGGCCGCGCAATCCATGCATCGCAAGCAGGCTCCGGCGTGACATGCCGCTGTTACAGATCGCCGCAAACGCAGTTATCTGTCACGCCTTGACGGAATGTGGCAAACTGCGAGGTTGCCTCTTCCATAACCGGTATGCTGATACGTGTCCCCTTACGAACTCTTCATCGGGTTGCGCTACACGCGCGCCAAGCGCCGCAATCATTTCATCTCTTTCATTTCGCTGATTTCCCTGCTGGGTATCACGCTGGGCATGACCGCCCTCATCACGGTAATGTCGGTCATGAACGGCTTTCAGAAAGAAGTCCGTTCCCGGATTCTGGGCGTCGCGTCGCATATCCAGATAAGCGGGTTTGACGGCAAACTGACCGACTGGCGCCGCGTTGCGCATGAAGCGCTCAAGCATCCTCAGGTAGAGGCTGTCGCACCTTATATCAGCGCCCAGGGCATGGTTTCATTCAGTAACGTCGTCAGCGGGGTGGTAGTAAGAGGCATTCTGCCGGATATGGAGGATCGCGTCGCCGATCTGGGGCGGATGATGATCGACGGAAAGCTCGATGACCTTGCGCCGGGTCAGTTCGGCATTGTCATCGGCCGGGAACTGGCGCGAGTTCTGGGTGTTTTTACCGGCGACAAGATCGTGCTGATCTCTCCCCAGGGCCAGGTGACGCCGGCAGGCATATTGCCGCGGCTCAAACAGTTCACCATCACCGGCATCTTCGAAGTAGGCCATTTCGAATACGACTCGGGCCTGGCGCTCATCCATTTGGAAGATGCCCAGAAGCTCTACCGTATGGAAAGCGATGAGGTGTCCGGCGTACGGTTGAAATTGCGCGACCTGTTCCTTGCGCCTCAGGTCGCGCAGGAACTCGTACCCATGATTTCCGCCGATGTCCACATCAGCGACTGGACCCGTCAGCATGCCAATTATTTTCGTGCGATACAGATCGAAAAACGCATGCTGTCGCTCATTCTCGCGCTCATTATCGCCGTGGCGGCCTTCAATATCGTTTCCACGCTCGTAATGGCGGTGACCGACAAGCAATCCGATATCGCGATCCTTCGCACGCTGGGCGCCAGTCCGCGCAGCATCATGAAAGTATTTATCGTCCAAGGCACGCTGATCGGCATTGCCGGTACCACGCTGGGCGTGCTCGGCGGGGTGCTGCTCGCATATAACATCGAGGCGGTCATCGCGGCGATCGAGCGCATATTCAGCGTGCAGTTCCTGTCGCGGGAAGTTTATTACATCAGCGAGATCCCATCCGATCCCCACCTTGCCGATGTGGTAACCGTGGCGGTGGTCTCTTTTGTGTTGACATTGCTCGCGACGCTATATCCGAGCTATCGGGCGTCCAAAGTTAATCCGGCGGAGGCGCTCCGGTATGAGTGACCCCATCATTTCCTGCCAGGGCCTGCGCAAGAGTTATTACCAGGGTAAGCTCGAGGTGCCCGTGCTCATGGGAATCGACCTGACTATCGCGGCAGGTGAAACCCTCGCCGTGGTGGGCGCGTCAGGCTCGGGCAAAAGCACATTGCTGCACCTTCTGGGGGGACTGGATGCGCCCACGGACGGTGACATTCGCATCCTGGGACACGATATTGCCGCTATCGATGAAGAAGAACGGTGCAGGCTGCGTAACAGGTCACTTGGCTTCATCTATCAGTTTCACCATCTGCTGCCGGAATTCAGCGCGCTGGAGAATGTGGCCATGCCCTTGCTTATCCGGCGCATGGGAAGCGGCGAAGCCTATGAGCATGCGGCAAGCATATTGAAACAGGTGGGCCTGGGGCACCGGCTATCTCATACACCGGGGGAGCTCTCGGGCGGTGAGCGGCAGCGCGCGGCAGTCGCGCGCGCACTGGTCACTCAGCCGGCCTGCGTCCTCGCGGATGAGCCGACCGGCAATCTCGACCGGCATACCGCGGGCGGAGTGTTCCAGTTGATGCTCGACCTGAACCGCAGCGCGGGCGCAAGCCTCATCATTGTTACCCATGACCCTGAACTGGCCGGCAGGGCGGGCAGGACGCTGCGGCTGCAAGACGGAATGCTCACTGAATAAAGTTTGACAGACTGCCAGAGTTTCGTATCAATATTCGACGGCTAGGGGATCGAGACTCCGCCACATGTACCACGTAGCGACCGAGCGCCATGGCTGCCACGGCTTTGCGATGGCCCGCATCTTGAGCCGGCTTATGGGCTGGTTTGCGTTATAGTGCATGCTCAGGGCGCGTTGCAACCCGAGATCGTCGATGGGCAGCACATCGGGCCGCAACATGTGAAAAATCAGAAACATCTCCGCAGTCCAGCGTCCGATTCCCTTAATTTGAGTCAGTTTATCGATGAGCGCTTCATCATCCATCTCATCCCAGGCAGCGATATTCAATGTGCCATCGGCAAACTGTTTCGATAAGTCCTGGATATAATTCATTTTTCGTAATGACAGGCCGCAGGCGCGTAATACGTCGTGTTCGGTGTCAAGAATGGAATCGGGCGTGACGGCGCCAATAGCGTCGGACAGCTTTTGCCATATGCTTTCGGCTGCTTTTACAGAAATTTGCTGCCCCAGGATTGATCGGGCGAGGGTGCCAAATGCGTCACCCCGCGAATGTAACAATCCCCCGTTGAAGCGAAGGATCAATTTCTGCATGACTTCATCGGATGCCGCCAATTCTTGAGTAGCTTGTTCCCAATATGATGGAACCATAAAAATCCCAGACTGATTGATTTACACACTGTTTGCGGCGGGCATGCGCGCATGCTGCATGGACCCCGCGCGCAAGTGAGCAGCGGCTTTTTTACCCGCTTTAGCATACTAACAGTCATGTCGTTCGCCTCCTAGCTGTTAAATCTTACAGGTAACAGGCAAGAAGCGAACACGGGCATGCAGATTGCGTCATAGCGGAATTAGGTTGAATCCCTGCGCCGCCGCTGCGCGCGCTTGCGCCACGCATAAATGGCATAAAATCGCCATCCTGCGCGAACGGCAAAGTAACCGGTGAAAGAAAGCAGTAGGCCCAGTAGGAATAAGCCCACGGCTAACGGTTTACCAAGGGAGGATATCCAATCCATCAATGCGGGAACCCATTCACCGATGCTTTTATCCATCA
>DASVYI010000296.1:0-6946 GCA_036392275.1 Nitrosospira sp.
GGAGCACAGGTTAAATGAAACGAAATGAGATGCCGTGCAGCGCTGGATCGTTGCCCGAAACCCAAAAAGCGCGGGACTCGCCCATATAAAGAAGAAATAAGAGATGTGCCGGGAATTGTCAGCCATCGCATCACAATGCAATTTTCCTGGTATTTACGGCCCAATTTCCTGATGTCGTAGAGCAAGTGATTGGCTTTATCTATTAGCTATCTGTAATACGCACGGAAACCCAACCTTTTAACCTCTTTATATTGGTAAAAATCATGCTAAACAAATCCACCCATACATTTCTTTATTTTGCATACGGTGCAAACATGTTCTCCCGCAGGCTTAAAGAGAGCATTGCGCCTTCCGCCGTGGCGATAGATATCGGCTATGTGGAAGGGCGCAGATTCAGCTTCGGTAAAGTGAGCCGCGATGGCTCGGGAAAGTGCGATATCGAAGTGACCAATAACCCCAACGACCGGGCCTATGGCGTACTCTACAGAATAAACGTCAAGGAAAAATCGAACCTCGGCAAGGCGGAAGGACTCGGAATCGGCTACAGCGAAGCGAATATTCAGATCGTTACCGCAACAGGCACTCATACCGCAACAACCTATGTAGCGAGCTACAAAGAGCCTGTACTCCGTCCGTATCAATGGTATAAGGCCCTGGTTATCGCGGGGGCCGTGGAACATGGCCTCCCTGCCCAATATTGCGAATGGTTGCGGACATTCGAGGCGCAAGCCGATGCAAATGCCGAGCGTCGCACCGAAAGAGAAGCGCAGTTATTTGGCAATCTGTCCTTGAACAACTTCAAGGCCGACGTGGGCCTGCGCCAGGCTGTCAACGAAGTGTAAAGGAACTGCAGCCTCGTATCACGTAAAACATAAAACCAGAGTCAGCAGCGGCAATCGACAAATTATCCTGCATTCTCTCTCCGATCATCAGTCCGGAGAGTGATTGCCGGATGTCAAGGCCAGTGTGTGATAAAAGTCGAAACGCCGTCTGCTGATTCTTCCCTCCCTTAAAGCCTGAATCAGCGCACAGCCGGGCTCGTGCGCATGGCGGCAATCCGAAAATCTGCATCGGCCGATATAGGGCCGAAATTCTATGAATCCCCATGTCAGTTCGTCGTCATGGAGTTGGTGCAAGCCGAACTCCTGCAACCCGGGGGAATCAATGATGCTGCTACGCTCGTCAAGTTCATAGAGCCGGGCGTGTGTGGTGGTATGGCGTCCGGAATCAAGAGCGGCCGAAATTCCCCCGGTGACGCATCCCGCTTCGGGAAGGAGCGCATTGATGAGCGTGGACTTCCCCATCCCCGACTGACCTACCAAAACATTGAGATGGCCCGCCAGATAGGGTAGCAGAGGCGCGGCATTCGATTTGGCGCTCAGTTCCACCAATGTATAACCCAGATCGCGGTAGAGAGCGAGGGTGGCCGCCGCCGCCTGCGTCTCACGGACGAGATCCACTTTGTTGAGTACAATCAGAACGTTGAGTCGCTGGTTCTCGGCAGCGGCGAGGCAACGGTTTATGAGCTCCTCGCTGAAACTGGGAACCGCGGCAACCATGATGATCACCTGTGTTACATTGGCGGCAATGAGTTTCTCACGATAAGCGTCGCTGCGATAGAGCAGCGTACTGCGTGGCAGGATCGTTTCTATGACACCCTGCCCGGACCCCGTGTGCCGGATTTCCACCTGGTCCCCGCACGCTATTCCGCCTTTCTTGCCGCGCATCACGCATGGAAGAGCGATGTCATCGACAGTTTTTACGAGAAAATGCCTGCCGAAGGCGGCGATTATCTGTCCGGGCGTGAGTGGAGCGGTAGGACGGGCGTGTGATCTCAAATCAAGAATAGGGTGTCGATTTTCGCCGCACAAATAAAGTCGTTTTCGGACAGTCCGCCAATGGCATGGGTTGTATACTCGATCCGGCATTTATTGTAGCCGACCGTCAGATCGGGATGATGATCCTCCCGGTGCGAGATCCATGCAATCGCATTGACGAAAGCCATGGTCTGATAGTAGTTTTTAAAGTGATAGTTCTTTCCAATCCTGTTTTCCAGAAATTCCCATCCATCGAGCTGCTGCATCAGCACGGTTACTTCAGTCGCAGACAGCGGGGGCGTGCCGCCTTCACAGGGTCGGCACGTTTTCGTGGCGAGATCATTGGCAGTCGTAGTCATCAAGTGCTCCTGATAGTTGTATAAAAAAGTAATTCTGTCACAGCCGCCTTGCTGATTTAGGTTTAAAAAAATCGGAGTGAAAGCTGTCGGCTTGCATCTCGCCGCTGTTTTAACGATGTAAGCGCTGCGGGTTTTGAAAATAACCATCAGAGCCCCGCCAACGTCAGCCGCTGTTTCGCTTCGATTCTTCAATCCTACAGGCAGCCCGGAAAGGTCAGTTAGGTCAGCATTGTGCCAGGCTTTGCAGGCGCGCGATCCTCAGCGAAGCTGGCGGATGGGAGTCATAAAAAGCCGAATGCAGAGGGTCGGGAGTGAGCGTCGCGGCATTGTCCTGATAGAGTTTGACCAGAGCACGTATGAGATCCAGCGCAGACGCGTTGTGCGCGGCATATTCATCCGCTTCGAACTCGTGCTTGCGGGAATACAGGCTGGCAACCGGCTGAAACAGGAACGTAAACGCGGGCATTATCAGGAAGAACAGCAGCAAAGCGGTCGCGGTGGACGGCACAGATGAAATGTGAACACCCAGTTCCTGATAAAACCAGGGTTGCTGCATCAGATATTCGAGGCACCACAAGAACACGAGACTCATGGCAAACGTCCACATGATACGCTTGATTACATGATGCCGCTTGAAATGCCCCAGTTCATGTGCCAGCACCGCTTCAATTTCCCGCAAATCCAAACGCGCCAGCAGGGTGTCGAAAAAAACTATGCGCTTAGTATTCCCGAAACCGGTGAAATAAGCGTTGCCATGGCCGCTCCGGCGCGACCCATCCATTACAAACAGACCGCTGGTCCTGAAGCCGCATTTTTGCATCAGACGCTCGATACCCGCCTTGAGCGATGCATCCTCGAGCGGCGTGAACTTGTTGAACAGCGGCGCAATCCAGACGGGAAAGATGGCCAGAACGGCCAGGTTGAAACCCATCCACAGCAACCAGGCGTAAAACCACCAATTCGGACCCATCTTTTCCATCAGCCACAAAATACCGAGCAGCAGTGGAATGCCAAATAGAATCCCGAGCAAGGTTCGTTTGACAATATCGAGCATGAACATGCGGCGCGTCATCTTGTTGAAACCGAACCGCTCCTCGATAACGAACGCTCGGTAATAACTGATCGGAAGTTCCAGCAGACTCATCAGTAATACCGTGCCGAGAATGAGCGCTACCCCGTGAACAAGCGGATCGCTCGACCAGGTCGACCAGAATGCGGACAAGGCATCTATTCCTCCTCCCAGCGTCAATATCAGTACAAGCGCCGTTTCGAGCATGGTATTGACGTAACCCAGGCGGGTCTTGGCGCAGGTATAGTCGGCCGCTTTCTGATGAGATTCAAGGGTGATCTGAGAAGAAAAATTCTCCGGCACGCTTCCACGGTGCGCGAGGACATGACGGATGTGCCGGGCTGACAGCCACATCCGCGTCATGAACGTGAGCGCCAGGGCAGTCAGAAAAATAGCGGTAAATATCTGCATGATTCCAAAGTGAGCGCAATCAGGTCCTGAACCGGATCCCGGGCGAAAGATGACGGACCCGCATCGATATGACACAATGGCACATCAAAAATTCACCCGGCGCGACTCTCATTATGGCACAAGACAGTAACAACCTCATCTGGATAGATATGGAAATGAGCGGTCTCAGCCCGGAAAACGACCGCATCATCGAAGTTGCCCTGGTAGTGACCGATTCACAACTGAGTGTCATCGCGGAGGCGCCGGTATTGGTAGTATTCCAGCCAGATACCGTGATCGATGCCATGGATAGCTGGAATACCGCCACCCACACGAGATCCGGTCTGGTAGAAAAGGTCAGGTCATCCACGCTGGTGGAGCACGAGGTTGAAGCATGCATGATCGCGTTTCTGCAGGAGCATGTGCCGCCGGGGGTTTCGCCCATGTGCGGTAATTCGATTTGTCAGGACCGGCGTTTTCTGGCCAGATGGATGCCGAGACTGGAAGCTTATTTTCACTATCGCAACCTCGATGTGAGCACTTTGAAGGAGCTGGCGAAACGCTGGAAACCCGAAGCTCTGGCGGGTCTGGTGAAGCAATCCAGGCATGAGGCGCTGGCAGATATTTACGATTCCATCGCCGAGATGAAGCATTACCGCGAGCACTTCATTAGAATATAGGAAAACAGTTTTTCTTCTGGGTCGAGACAAGGAAAATTAGCCATGGCCACTGGTACTGCGTTCACTGTTGCCGTTAACCCCAAAATACCTCGCAGGCTTGCGCGCCTCGAAGAATTGGCCAATGACCTCTGGTACAGTTGGGATCGCTCGACACGCTCGTTGTTTTCTCGCCTGAATCCCAGCCTGTGGGGAGCGGTGGGTCATAATCCGAAGGCGTTCCTCAAGCGCGTGGATGAATCACTATTGCTGAAGGCGGCCGAGGACCAGGTATTTCTGGCAAATTACAACATCATTCTCTCGGCTTATGATTCCTACCATTCCGAACCGGTACGCCACGAGGTTGGGAAAGGCCTCAAACCAAACGATCAGGTCGCGTATTTTTGTTTTGAATTCGGTTTTCACGAGAGCTTTCCCATCTACTCGGGCGGACTCGGCATTCTGGCCGGGGATCATTGCAAGGCCGCGAGTGACGTGCGGCTGCCTCTGGTCGGCGTCGGGCTGCTTTATCGCCAGGGCTATTTCTTCCAGACCATAGATAACCAGGGGAATCAGCGGGTCACCTATACCGATTCCGATTTTGAGGATCTTCCCGTGGCACCCGTACTGCGCAGCGATGGATCGGAAATCCGGATTGCCGTGGAATTGCCGCAACGCAAGGTAGAAGCGAAAATCTGGCGTGCAAAAATCGGCCATGTCACGCTGTACCTGCTGGATACCGATCTTCCGGAAAACTCGGCGGACGACCGCGATATCACTCACCAGCTCTATGGCGGCGACCGAACCATGCGCATCGAGCAGGAAATCCTCCTTGGCGTGGGGGGTGTGCGGGCATTGCAGGAAGTGGGAATCCGCCCGACCATATGGCATATCAACGAGGGTCATGCGGCGTTCATGATGCTGGAACGCATGCGGATCCTGGTGCGGCAGGGGCTGGATTTCGCGAGCGCGCTCGAGGCGGTGGCGGCGAGCACGGTATTTACGACACACACCGCGGTACCGGCGGGGCATGACCAGTTTGGCAACGACATGATCACAACCTATTTCGAAAGGTTTTATCATGATCTTGGTATTACTCGCGAAGAGTTCATGGCGCTGGGCCGCGTACCGGGCAATAACGATTTCAATATGACCGCACTCGCCATACACGGGTCGCGTTTCCACAACGGCGTGAGCAGGATACACGGCAATGTATCGGCGCAGATTTGCGAAGAACTGTGGCCCCAGATCGAGCCGGAAGAAAATCCGATGGGCTACATCACAAACGGCGTGCATGTGCCGACGTTCCTTGCCCAGGAATGGTCTGATTTGTTTGACCGGTATCTCGGCTATGAATGGCGCACCAACATGTGCGATACCGAATATTGGTCCCGAATCAGTGCAATTCCCGATCACTTGTTCTGGAGTGTTCGTCAAACACTGAAGTCGCAGATGTTTTACGGCATACGCTCCCGCCTTGCCACGCAGAATACGCGGAACCACGGTTCCGAGGCACACCTGGACCGGCTGCTCAAATCGATCGATCCGATCAATCCCAACATCCTGACGCTTGGCTTCGCCCGCCGCTTCGCCACGTACAAGAGGGCGACGCTGCTATTCCAGGATCTCGACTGGCTGCGCAGAATCATGCTCGACCGCGAGCGTCCGGTCATGATCATTTTCGCCGGCAAGGCGCACCCCGCGGACGTTCCGGGGCAGGACCTGATCCGCCGCGTGAGCCAGATCGCGCGGATGCCCGAATTTGAAGGGCGGTTATTCCTGATCGAGGATTACGACCTGCGTCTTGCCCGGCGATTGGTGGCGGGGGTGGATGTCTGGCTTAACAGCCCGGTTTATCCACTGGAAGCGAGCGGTACCTCGGGTATGAAAGCAGGCATCAACGGAACGCTCAATTTAAGCGTGCTCGATGGCTGGTGGGGAGAAGGCTACGATGGCAAAAATGGCTGGGCTATCAAGCCGGGACCGGCGAATATGGATCCGTCGCAACGCGACAGGGATGAGAGCAAGGATTTTTATGAAACGCTGCAGGATCACGTAGTGCCCCTCTATTATCACCGTGATAAACCGGGTTACTCGTCAGGATGGGTAAAGATGGCCAAGAACTCGATGATATCGTTGCTGCCGCGTTACAATGCCGCGCGCATGGTCAACGAATACACCGAAAAATTTTATGTGCCGGCCAGCAGGCAGGGGAGAGTTTATGCGGAGAATAATTTTGAGGGTGCGACGACTACCGCCACCTGGAAAGCTTTTGTAAGAAAGGCGTGGGGAGGCGCCAGGATCCGCCGGCTCGACACGCCATCCAGGCGCATCAGCTTTGGTGATGCCTTGCATTTTGAAGTAGCCGTAACCCTGAACGGCATGCAGCCGGAGGATGTGATTGTCGAACTGCTGATCTCCCGCCAGATCAAGAAGGGCAAGCTTGGCGAGTTCAGGCACGTCAGATTCGAATACACCGGGGTCGAAGAGGCGGGAGAACACCTGTTCGCATTGAATCTCACCCCTGATTTATGCGGCAAGCTGGAGTATTACATACGTGTTTATCCGTATCAGCCCCTGCTGACGCATCCGTTTGAAATGGGCATGATGATATGGCTCTGAACCTAAATCCGCCTTGTCCAACTGCCGGATTTG
>DASVYI010000297.1:0-9744 GCA_036392275.1 Nitrosospira sp.
CCGCCAAGGGTTTTCATACTGTTCTGGTACAGTCCGGCGCGGGCGCGGGGGCGAGCATACTCGATGACGCGTACCAAGCGGCTGGCGCCACGATCGTTGCAAGCGCGGCAGAGTTGTACGGTCAATCTCAAATCGTACTCAAAGTACGCGGTCCGGACCCGGGAGAACTCGAATTGATACGCAAGGATGCGGTGTTGCTGGGTTTGCTCGCTCCGCACCATGCCGAAGGTATCGAAGCGCTTGCCCGCCATGGCCTGACCGCTTTTGCGATGGAAAAGCTGCCGCGTATTTCCCGCGCCCAGAGCATGGATGTGCTGTCGTCGCAGGCCAATATCGCAGGTTATAAGGCGGTGCTGATGGCGGCTAACGTCTATCAGAAATTCTTTCCCATGCTGATGACCGCAGCGGGTACCGTCAAGGCCGCCCGGGTGCTGGTACTTGGTGCTGGAGTGGCTGGCTTGCAGGCCATCGCCACCGCAAAAAGGCTGGGCGCAGTGATCGAGGCGTTCGATGTGCGCCCGGCGGTAAAAGAGCAGGTGGAAAGCCTGGGCGCCAAATTCGTCGAGGTTCCGCTGAGTGAAGAGGAAAAGGCGCAGGCAGAGACAGCGGGCGGTTATGCCCGTGAAATGTCGGATGACTATAAGCGCCGCCAGGGCGAGCTGGTGCACCAGCGGGCTGCAGCAGCCGACGTCATCATCACCACGGCGCTGATTCCCGGACGCCCGGCTCCGGTCCTGATCAGGGAAGAAACCGTACGCGAGATGAAACCCGGATCGGTCATCGTCGACATGGCGGTAGAGGCGGGCGGCAATTGCCCGCTGTCGGAACTGGACAAGATTGTGGTTAAGCATGGTGTACATCTCGTCGGTATCGCCAACCTGCCTGCGCTGGTAGCCGCGGATTCCAGCGCCTTGTACGCGCGCAATCTGATGAATTTCCTCAACCTGATGCTCGACGCGAAGACCGGCGAGTTCAAGATCGACCGCGAGGATGAAATCATCGCGGGGACGCTCGTCTGCGCGAATGGGGAAAGAATCACGAAAACCTGAGTTTTCCGGCCGGAACCGGGGGTGGATGCGAGACTTATATTGCCTGCATTTCAATGCGGAGTATTCTCGATTCGCGGTTAATCGTTAACGGATGAATAGTTACGGATCATAAGGAGCAATCAAATGATTGGAGAAGTTGACCCAACCATTATCAATTTGACTGTTTTCGTGCTGGCGGTGTTCGTGGGCTACCACGTGGTGTGGAATGTGACCCCGGCTCTGCATACGCCGCTGATGTCGGTCACGAACGCAATATCCGGGATCATACTGGTGGGTGCGATGCTCGCAGCCGGACCTGCTGAGACGGACTGGGGCGTGTGGCTGGGTGCAGTGGCTGTAACGCTCGCTGCGATCAACGTATTCGGCGGATTCCTTGTCACGCAGCGCATGCTGGAAATGTTCAGAAAAAAAGATAAAAAGGGAAGCCAGTAAATGTCTGCAAATACGGTCGCACTCGCGTATCTGATCGCGTCGATTTTTTTCATTCTGGCACTGAAGGGCCTGAGCTCGCCGCTGACCGCCCGCCGCGGCAACCTGTTCGGCATGGTGGGGATGGCGATCGCCGTCGCTACGACGCTTACCATCACCAAAAACTGGGCGTTGATACTTGCCTGCATCGCCTTGGGCGGGGCCATCGGCGCGGTCGTGGCGCGGCGCGTGCAAATGACCGCGATGCCGGAGCTGGTTGCCTTCATGCATTCGCTGGTGGGTCTGGCAGCGGTATTCATCGCCATTGCCGCCGTCAACAATCCCACTTCATTCGGATTGCCCGCCATATTGCCCATGGGCAGCAAGCTGGAGCTGTTTCTCGGCACATTCATCGGCGCCATGACCTGGTCGGGCTCGGTCATCGCCTTCCTGAAGCTGTCAGGCCGCATGAGCGGCGCGCCGATCACCTTTGGCGGCCAGCACATGGTCAACCTGATCCTTGCGATTGTCATGATCGCTTTCGGCCTGTGGTTCTTCTTCAGCGACACCACCAACTGGACGGCTTTTGCCGCGATGACCGCGATTGCCTTCGTGCTCGGTTTTCTCATCATCATCCCTATCGGCGGCGCCGACATGCCGGTCGTCATTTCGATGCTGAATTCGTATTCCGGCTGGGCCGCGGCGGGAATAGGCTTTTCGCTCGGCAACCCCATGCTCATCATTGCGGGCTCGCTGGTCGGCAGCTCCGGGGCGATTCTGTCCTACATCATGTGCAAGGCCATGAACCGGCCGTTTCTCTCGGTCATACTCGGCGGATTCGGCAGCGAGGGTGGGGCCGCGGCGGCAGGCGATCAGGCGCAGAAAACCTATCGCAGTGGCAGTGCCGACGATGCGGCATTCCTGATGGGCAATGCCGACAGCGTGATCATCGTGCCCGGTTACGGGCTGGCGGTGGCGCGGGCGCAGCATGCGGTAAAAGAGCTGGCGCATAAGCTGCACTCAAAAGGCGTCAATGTGCGTTTTGCCATTCATCCGGTGGCCGGGCGCATGCCCGGCCACATGAACGTGCTGTTGGCGGAGGCCGAAATACCCTATGAGCAGGTGCTGGAGATGGAAGAGATCAACAGCGATTTCCCCAATACCGACGTGGTATTGATCCTGGGGGCCAACGACGTGGTGAACCCGGCGGCAAATGTGCCGGGAAGTCCGATCTATGGCATGCCCATATTGGAAGCTTACAAGGCGCGCACGGTAATGGTGGTCAAGCGCAGCATGGCGGCAGGCTATGCCGGCCTTGACAACGACCTGTTCTACATGGACAAGACCATGATGGTATTCGGCGATGCGAAGAAGGTTGTCGAGGATATGGTCAAGGCATTGTGATTTGGCGCTGTGATTTGCCACCCTGTCTTCATGTGGTCTGCACGAGCTGTCTGGCCTCCTAGCAGCCCGTCGGACTTAAAGGAAATCGGCTGCAAAAGCGTCTGGCCGGTCCATATTTCGCCGCTTTTTTGACCAATAGAACAACTATTGGCCTGCAAAATCGTCCAAATCTGTCCTTGCCCAGCCACTTTTTCGCTTCGATTCTTCAAGTCCGACAGGCTGTTAGGAAACTGTCGAGCTTGAGGAGTGGATTGCGGATCGCGGTTTTCGCATAGTCATGCCGCTCCTGTTCGGCAGGCCGATTCAGAAGTCTGTACTCGGCCTTCTGAAATCGACGGTCCTATGTGTCCGGAAAGATTTTAATCATCCCGCGCCAGGCAAATTGAGCTCGATACGGCATCGTTGCGCGAACTGTGCCGGAAGCTGCGTGCGGAGCATGGTGGACCTGGTGTCGGTGGCGATCGGCATGTGCTGCACCGGCGGCTATGTTTGCGTGTGATGGTGGAGCAATCGCTCTTACACCGGTTGCTGCACAACCCGGTCTCCCATTCTTTCAACCTGAAGCGCTCAACGTCGAGCCAGAAAAATTTGCCCTCGCTGTAGGCAAGATCATTGCTCGGGCTTCGCTTCGAGGATGATTTTCGTTGTCCCACGGTGCGATTCGAATAGCTGAAAACAGCGCCGGGGAATGTGCCGGGATCAACCAATCCCGGCCCCCATCCCCCCACCCATTACCGCGCCCGGAAAAAAGTATCCTACCGCTCACGTTGATCACCAGGTAGCGCTCGACTGTGGAATCGATATCCGACGGGCAGTGCTCCAGCGCTTGCGCGTAATTTCCACCGATTCTCCTCGATTCTGATCACTCGCGCGCCGTACCGGGTACTCAACGGTGCATTATTTTCCAGCAATTCCGGATGGGGTTGTATACTTGATAAAAAAGCGGGTATAGCGGGGCCATAATATGGATGGATATGGATAGGCGGCCTTGTCAGACCGGATGGATTGTCATACTGCATTCCCTCCAATTTCACGCATTTGTATTGAACGAGGTCCCGCTCCGCTCATAACAATCAGGGACAATAATGCTGATCGGATTACCGAAAGAAACCAAGGATCACGAAACCCGGGTCGGGATGACCCCGAGCACAGTCAAAGCCCTGACACGGCGCGGGCATCAGGTACTCGTACAGAGCGGCGCCGGAGAAGGCAGTTTTCTGCCCGATGCGGAATATCGGTCTGCCGGGGCCATGATCGTGCCCAGCGCCGCGGATGCCTGGGCGGCGCAAATGGTGGTGAAAGTCAAAGAGCCCACACCGGCCGAATATCATTATCTGCACAGGGATTTGATCCTGTTCACTTATCTTCATCTGGCTTCGGACCAGATGCTTACCAATGCCTTGCTGGAGAGTGGTGTTACAGCCATCGCTTACGAAACCGTCCAGACGGAAGGGGGCAAATTACCCCTTTTGACACCCATGAGCGAAGTCGCTGGACGCATGGCCGTTCTGGTGGGCGCCACCTATCTGCAGAGAACGCACGGTGGCCGCGGGGTGCTGATGGGTGGTGTTCCCGGCGTCGAATCGGCGAATGTCGCAATCCTCGGCGGCGGTATCGTCGGCACTAATGCGGCTCGCGTAGCGGTTGGATGCGGTGCGCAGGTCACGGTTCTCGATGTGAATCATGATCGCCTAAAATACCTGGATGACATTTATCGCGGCCAATTACAGACGCGCTTCAGTGACGAATACAACATTGAAGAAGCGATCTACCATGCAGACCTGGTGATCGGGGCGGTGCTGATTCCCGGCGGGCGGGCGCCGTGGCTGGTCACCGCGGGAATGCTGCCGAATATGCGGAAAGGTTCGGTAATCGTCGATGTGGCGGTTGATCAGGGAGGGTGCGTGGAAACGACCCGGCCTACGACGCATAGCAACCCAACGTATGAACTCGACGGCGTGGTGCATTATTGTGTGGCGAACATGCCGAGCGCGGTGCCGCGTACCAGCACGTTTGCGCTGAACATACAGACCGCCATGTATACGCTGCGCCTCGCGGACGAAGGACTGGATGCCATACGAAAAAATCCGGCGCTGCAATACGGGTTGAACACGCATCGGGGTTGGGTCACTTACCCTGCTATCGCCAATGAATTTGATATGAAATATACTGACCCGCTGCAAGCGCTCGGGGCGTGATCGTTAAATATTTATATCGGGAGGCAGAAAATGAAGTTTGCACATCCTCTGGTTTTCGCCGGGTTGCTTTCTCCGTTTCTTGCCGTCGGCCAGACCGCTTCGGCCAATGTCAACATCGTTTTTGATTACCGGTATGACAGCTCCGGTTTTTTTACCGGTGCGAACAGCTCCCGGCAGAATCTGCTGAATGACGCTGCGTCCGTATTCGAAAGCCGCTTCCAGGATAACCTGACCGCCATCACTTCGGCCGGATCGAACCATTTTAACGCGCGTTTTCTTGAACCGGATAACGGCAACGATGTCAACATTCCCAACTTCAGCGTGGCCGCCAACCAGATCGTGGTTTTCGTAGGCGCCTACGACCTTACCGGCAGCACGCTTGCCATGGGCGGTAGCGGCGGGTTCACCGACAGCGGCTCCGCCACTTTCCTCGATAATGCTGCCAGCAGGGGACAGGCTGGAGCGCTGCTGCCGGTCCAGACGGATTTTGGCCCGTGGGGCGGCGCAATATCTTTTAACAATACGGTAAACTGGTATTTCGATTCCGATACCAGGACCGATGAATCCTTTTCCGGCAAATATGATTTTTATTCGATAGCCGTGCATGAACTGGCTCATGTGCTCGGTTTTGGTGCTTCTCCATCTTTCAACAACCTCAGCTCTGGCAGCGTGTTTACTGGAACTGCCGTTCATGATCTGCTTGGGTTCGATCCGCCTTTATCCAGCGATGGCGGCCACTGGATGCAGGGTCTGACTTACATGGGGCAGGAAGTCGCCATGGATCCATCGATTTTGGCTGGACAGCGGAAACATTTTACCGAACTCGATTATGCCGCCATGAAAGATATCGGCTGGCAAGTATCTCCAATACCCGAAGCTGAAATCTGGGCCATGATGATGGCCGGGCTGGGGCTGCTTGGCTGGCGTCTGCGCTCACGGCGTGATGGCCAGGAAATTGCGGGGGCCGGAGCTTGACAGTTCGGTTGGCGACTTCCTATTGCCGGCTGCGCCAACCGGGCGCCCTCTTAAAGCTTCTAAGAAAATGCCGGGGAATGTGAAGGACGGGGCGCCCGCCATTCGCCTGCCATCTTTTGATTTATTGATCTACCTTGATTTTTATTGAAAATCCACGAAAATTTTCTTTCACACCGACGGCGAATGCCGAAAGCAGCAGATTGTTGTCACAAAACCCTTAGCTCTTACGCCGTGCCGGATAGTCCGCAATAGCGCCTCGCACGGCGGTCCCCTTGCCCATGCGGCAACTGCCGCCAAAATATGCCCCACAGTGTTACCCTGATCACTACCATTGCCGTCAGTTTTGGTCTCGCGCTCATCATGGGGTTGATCGCACACCGGCTGAAGTTACCCGTGCTTGTGGGGTATCTGACTGCGGGCGTCATTCTCGGCTCCAATACGCCAGGCTTCGTCGCCGATATCGAACTGTCGGGTCAATTGGCGGAAATCGGCGTTATTCTGCTGATGTTCGGAGTGGGTCTGCACTTTTCTCTGAACGATCTGCTGGCAGTCCGGCGCATTGCCCTGCCTGGCGCTGTAGTGCAGATCGTGGTGGCGACGATATTTGGAGCCATCGTCGCTCACGCCTGGGGTTGGAACATGGGCGCCTCTATCGTATTCGGTGTGGCGCTTTCGACGGCGAGCACGGTCGTGTTGCTGCGGGCGCTGGAGCAGCGCAACCTGCTCAAGTCCGTTAATGGATCGATCGCGGTTGGCTGGCTGGTGGTCGAGGATCTCGCCATGGTCCTGGTCCTCGTTTTGATGCCTCCGCTCTCCGGATTGCTCGGGGAGTCCAGCGGGAGCGCCGCTGCCGGCGTATCCGGTTCGGAGCTGTTCACGACGCTTTTGCTCACATTCGGCAAGGTATCGATTTTCGTCGCGCTCATGCTTATCGTGGGGAAACGGGTTTTCCCCAAGCTGCTTTGGCATGTCGCCAGCACCAACTCGACCGAACTCTTCATTCTGAGCGTCATTGCAGTGGCGATTGGTATCGCCTACGGTTCCGCCATGCTCTTCGGCGTGTCTTTCGCACTGGGCGCGTTTTTTGCCGGCATGGTCATGAGAGAGTCGGAATTGAGCCACCGGGCGGCTCAGGAATCGCTGCCGTTGCGAGATGCATTCTCCGTTCTGTTTTTTGTATCTGTCGGCATGTTGTTTGATCCGCAGGTGCTGGTGGATCAACCGCTCCGGGTTATTGCGACGCTGGCGATCGTCATTATCGGAAAGTCCCTTGCCGCTTTCTTTCTGGTGCTTGCTTTCCGCTATCCGCTGAATACCGCGCTCACGGTCTCGGCAAGTCTTGCCCAGATCGGGGAATTTTCTTTTATCCTGGCGGCGCTGGGTATTTCACTCGGGCTTCTGCCGGTTGAGGCTCAGAGCCTGATCGTGGCCGGGGCTTTCATCTCGATTACATTGAATCCTGTTGTATTCCGCGTGATCGAACCGGCTCAGGCCTGGATACGCTCCCGCTCCGGTCTTGCCCGCATACTGGAGCGCCCGGACGATCCGCTAGCGGAGCTGCCGACCACGGTTGCATCGAGCTACGTTACAAACCATGTGGTGCTTGTGGGCTATGGCCGTGTCGGGCGGCGGATTGGCGAAGCTCTGGCCAAGCAGGGTGTGCCAATCGTTGTGGCGGAGCAGAACCGCGATATGGTCGAGGAATTGCGCAAGCGGGGAACTCATGCCGTAGCGGGGGATGCCGCCGAGCCGGCGGTGCTGATACAAGCGCACGTGGCGCGCGCCGCGATGCTCGTGATTGCGGTTCCCGATACGCTACGTGCGCGGCGAATGATCGAAATTGCGCGGATGCTCAATCCGCCGATCGAGATCATCGTCCGGACACATAATGAAGAAGAAGCGGCCATGCTGCGGAAGGAAAGCGACGCCACGGTATTTCTGGGAGAGCACGAGCTCGCCCTCAGCATGACGCACCTGGTAATGGAAAAAATACGTCCGCCGCAAGCGGAAAAACGACGCGAAGCTGGTTAAATTAAATATGCGTGTGAACCATTCCCGGTTTAATGACTGCGCCAGGATAGGTGAAGCGAACGTGCCCATCAAAACCATAACGTCGCCATCAAGGCATGATCGGATATCCCCATGCGTGAGGTAGGATGGGCGGAACGGAGTGAAACCCATCAAGACTCTGGCGAGATGTGGGGCCCAATGATGGGTTGCGCTTTGCTCCACCATCCTACTGAAACTATTGAATCGACCCAGGAGACAACGGAGACAACGGCATGAATGACCGGATCATTATTTATCAGAAACCAACATGCAGTAAATGCAGGGCGACGCTGGCCCTGCTCAGGGAGAGCGGAAAGGAGTTCGATTCCGTCAATTATTATGAAACGCCCATGACCGCGGAGCAGCTACGCGAACTGATCGATAAACTGGGAGTGCCGGTCCGATCCATATTGCGCAGCGACGAGCCCCTGTTCCGCAGCCTTGGGCTCGCTGGGCAGCAGCTTTCGGATGATGAATTGATCAGGATCATGGTGGAGAATCCTGATCTGATTCAGCGGCCAATTGTCGTGCGCGGTGACGAGGCAGTATTATGCCGTCCCCCCGAGAACGTTGCGAAGCTGTTGTAAGGGTCAAACAGCCAGAGAACTCCGAGCCGACGCCCTGCGTTCGCCGGGGACTTTTTTATTCAGAGCTTTCCTCGTGGCGGGATGATAGTATAAAGGAGCTTCCGAGCAGGTTTTGAGGCAGGCCGGCAACGGCTTGCGGTGGAAAACATACGTGATTATTTCAAAGTTTGGAAAAGATGAAATGGCAATGAACAGCAAATCCGCCGGTATCACAGGGATTGCCGGAAGGCTGATTGTTTCGCTTGTTCTCGCGATCCTGCCGGGATTATCCGCAAGCACGGCCCAGGCCGAATGCAGTGGATGCCTGTGTCCGGGTAATCCTTGCAAGTTGTGCCCCTTGCCTCCCGTGAAGAACAATTCCCCGATTACAGGGGAACCGGAGACATGTCAAAAAATAAGGGAAAAAGTAGCGCCGGTCTCAAAAAATACAGAGCCAAACGAGCATTATGCAAGCCTGAACAAGTCCATTATGGAGTGTGTTCGAAACGGCGGAGACGTACTGATGAATTCGCGCCGCAACCAGGAATTCCCTTCCAAGCATTATTGCAAGCCTTACATTTCGGCGGCGGACAATACCAACACGAAACAGGCAACGGAACCTTCCAGGAAAAATCAGGAAAGAAAATGATTGCTCGCGCGGAAGCAAGGCAGGAGAGCGGAGCGGATGCCACCTCTTCGTCATGGCTGCGGCGCAACCCCAGTTCGTTCCTGAAATTGATACTGCTCGGCTTTGCATTGGTGGGCCTGCCTTTGATCATCGCGCTCATCAACAGCGCCCTTTCCATCGATCGTCTGGCCGACCACAGCCGCAAAGCCGTGTATCAGGCGGCGCAAATTGCGCATAGCAGCCGTGTCCTGGCTGACGAAATTGCCGCCATGGAACGTGCCGTGCGGCAAACACATATTCTCGGCGATATCTCTCTGCTCGAAGGTTACTTCCGGGCGCATCACAAATTCGAGACCACGGCGGCAGTTCTTCTGGAACTCTCGCTTCATCCGGAACAGAAGGAGCTGTTGATCCAGCTTCAAGCCCTGGAAACTTCTATTTTCCAGAAACTATCCATCATACGGCAA
>DASVYI010000298.1:0-2122 GCA_036392275.1 Nitrosospira sp.
AACCAGCGAGGTGGACGATGAAACCGTGACTTATGTGCGCGCCAGCTATCATCCCGACGGGGTAATCAAGGGAGAGACCAGCCTGGATAAGGGGCAATATACCGTATTCATCACGGGAGAGG
This sequence comes from Nitrosospira sp., assembly GCA_036392275.1. GTDB lineage: Bacteria > Pseudomonadota > Gammaproteobacteria > Burkholderiales > Nitrosomonadaceae > Nitrosospira. The sequence continues at coordinate 123 of DASVYI010000298.1, forward strand.
CGGTGCCCCCGGTGCGTTACGAATACCCCTTGCGGGTACAGATGATCAATTACGCGAAGACCTTCCGCGCCGCGGTATGGCCGCTGATCGGCATGCTTGTGCTGACCTTCCTTGGTTACAGGATCATGCAATCGAAGCGGGTGCGGCAATGGAGGTCCTCGCGCCGTTCATAGCCTTCCCTCGCGACCGTGTTTCACAGGCGGTTTATGCGGGAGCTGTCTGTAGGCCCGGATCAGCTTGAAAGCTTCAAAGAGTCCGAATGTCGCCAAGCCCGCAACGAGGCAAAATGCGACTTCGGCCGGGTGCAGCCTGCCGAAAGAGAATATCCGGCTTAATGCCGGAATAAAAAGAATCAGTGAAAGACCGGCCGCGGCGGCTCCGGTGATCCACCACAATGCCGCATTCGGCGATTGCAAGGTGGCAAGGGCCGGCCTCGTCCGGGAGCGGTTCGTAAAAATCAAACCGATACTTGCCAATACCAGCGTTGTGAAAGTAATCGCCCTCGCTTCGTCTGCGCCGAGCCCCCGGTAAAGTGCCAGGCCAAATATTGCCAGCACGACAATCAGCAAGACCGAACCTTGCCCGAATCCAAGACTCAGTAGCTCGTGATCGAAAAGCCGTGTATCGGGTGATCTGGGTGGCCGTCGCATGACGTCGGCTTCCTCGGGCTCTGCTTCAAAGACGATTGAGCACACCGGGTCGATGATCAATTCCAGAAAAAGTATATGCACCGGCATGAGCATTACAGGCCAGCCCATCATTACCGGAATGAGCGACAGGCCGACAATCGGAATGTGCACGGCAATGACGAATGCGATGGCTTTTTGCAGATTGTCGAAGATACGCCGCCCCAGTTTTACCGCGGACACGATGGACGAGAAATCGTCATTCAGCAAAACCAGCGCCGCGGACTCGCGTGCCACGTCCGTTCCGCGTCCGCCCATGGCGATGCCAATGTGGGCCGCCTTCAATGCCGGGGCATCGTTTACGCCGTCACCCGTCATGACCACGACCTCGCCATTCATTTTGAATGCGTTGACGATGCGGAGTTTCTGTTCCGGTACAACCCGGCAGAAGATATTAACCGTTGCAATGCGTTCGCGCAGCCCGGCATCGGTCAAAGCGTCAAGCTCGGGGCCGGAGATGGTACCCCCGGGCGATTCGATGCCAATCTGACGTGCGATATTGGTCGCAGTCGCCGGATAATCGCCGGTGATCATCACAACCCGCAATCCCGCTGCGTGACTTTCCGTTATCGCCGCCGGAACCGCGGCGCGCACGGGATCGGCCAGGGCAACCAGACCAAGGAATTGAAATGCGAAGTCGTGCTGGACGCCGGGAAGCGTCTGTTGCCCGAATTCCGCCTTCGCCACCCCCAGCACGCGTAATCCCTGCGCAGCCAGGCCATCGACCTGATCCATAATGCCCTGCGCCGTGCCCGTATCGAGGTGGCAGAGATCGATGATGGCTTCGGGCGCTCCCTTGGCTGCAATGATGTAGTTCATCTGATCGGGAGACCGCCAGACTCGCGACATGGCCAGCAAATCCCTGGAAAGCGGATATTCGCTCATCAAATGCCAATTGCTGTGCAGGTGCTCGGTATTTGCCAGCAGCCTCAGGCCAGACTCGCGGATTGCCACCTCCATGGGATCGAACGGATCCCGCTGGCTCGCCAGTACCGCAAATTCCAGCGTTTGATGGAATGTTTCGGGTAGCATCGCGGTCTCACGGTCGGCAAAAACCTGGCCTGCCGCGCATATGCGTACAAGCGCCATTTTGTTTTCGGTGAGCGTGCCAGTCTTGTCCACGCACAACACAGTTGCCGCACCCAGCATCTCGATGGCGGGAATCTGACGCGTCAGTACTTTTTCCCTGGAGATGCGCCAGGCGCCCAGCCCCAGAAAAACGACCAGTACGACTGGTAGTTCTTCGGGCAACAGTGCCATCGCAAGCGTAATGCCGGCAAGGAAACCGTTCAGCCAGTCACCCCGCGCGCCGCC
>DASVYI010000299.1:0-9634 GCA_036392275.1 Nitrosospira sp.
ATCGCGCAGCGAAGGGGATGCCCGGCCGCGCTTATGGCACATGGGGCGCTCGCATCCCGCTGCGGAGTCACATCTTCCTGCGGAAGACACTGCTCCGCCCTCCGCGGTCGCACTTCGCTTATTGGCGCCCTACGTCTTACACGCGTTCCTTTTGAGCATTTGGATAGCTCGGTTGAGTGAACGGTGCCCACGCCTTATGCGTTGCAGCTTTGACCGGGAACGCGTGTCGTCGGGAGAAACTACACTTGAATTAGCAGCGCCGCAGCCACGCGCCGTCCTTCGTCCGTCAATATGTTGTAAGTGCGGCAGGCTGCGCTGGTATCCATCACTTCGACGCCGATATTCGATTCAATGAGCGCTCTGGTCAGTTTGGGATGGGGGAAGCGCAGTATTCCTCCAGTTCCGAATAAGACCATTTCCGGTTGCAACGTGAGCAGAAAATGGAAATGCTCCGGCGCGAGCAGCTCAAAACTTTCAACATCCCAATCTTCGATAATGCGATCGGGCAAAACGATCAGGTTACTTTCGTACTGCACGCGGTTGACTGTGACATATCCGGCACCGTAGCCGGTAAACATGTTTTGTCCGGTATTCGCGGAAAGATGCAGCTTCAAGTACGGCTCCATTTGCGGCGGGTTGGCGGGTCGGGTAACATTACATCTTTTTCGTGCCGATATAAAGCCCAACAATGGCTGGGAATCCTGCGCCTCGCAATTTTCTGACTGCCGGGCGAAGCCCGGGCTATTTATCCATATCCTTATCAGATCCTCGATCGTCGCGCAGAAGAACCCGGCCTACAACACCCTTCCCCCTTTCCCTATGCAGCCCATCCTGAAGTCCAGCAAGCTTGCCAATGTCTGTTATGACATACGAGGCCCGGTGCTCGATCGCGCGCGGGAAATGGAAGAAGAGGGGCACCACGTCATCAAGCTCAATATTGGTAATCCAGCATCGTTCGGTTTCGATGCGCCCCAGGAAATCCTGCAGGATGTGATCCATAACCTGTCCGCCGCCTCGGGTTATTGCGACTCGAAGGGCCTGTTTGCGGCACGCAAGGCGATCATGCATTACACGCAGGAAAAACGTATTCCCGACGTGCGCATGGAGGATATCTACATCGGCAACGGCGTTTCCGAATTGATCGTGATGACCATGCAAGCCTTGCTCAACAGTGGCGATGAGGTGCTGATTCCTTCGCCGGATTATCCGTTATGGACTGCGGCGGTGGTGCTGGCGGGGGGTACGGCGCGGCATTATGTGTGCGACGAACAGTCCGATTGGCTACCCGATCTCGACGATATGCGTTCGAAGATCACACCAAATACACGCGCCATTGTCGTCATCAATCCAAACAACCCCACCGGCGCGCTCTATCCGGATGATGTGCTGAGCGGGATCATAGAGATCGCCCGCCAGCACCAGCTCATCATTTATGCGGACGAGATTTACGACAAAGTATTGTACGATGGCGCCACACATACTTCGATCGCTTCGCTGGCCAATGACGTACTATTCATTACGCTGAATGGCTTGTCCAAGAACTACCGGGCTGCGGGATTTCGCTCGGGCTGGGCGGTGGTGTCGGGGACGAAACAGTATGCGCGGGACTATATCGCGGGGCTCACCATGCTGGCGTCGATGCGGCTGTGCGCGAACGTTCCCTCGCAATTCGGAATTCAGACGGCGCTGGGCGGCTATCAGAGCATCAAGGATCTGGTGATGCCCACCGGAAGGCTGATGCGTCAGCGCGACCTCGCCTGGAAGCTGCTTACCGATATTCCCGGTATTAGCTGCCACAAGCCCAAGGCTGCCATGTACCTGTTCCCGCGTATGGATCCGCAAATGTACCCCATCGAGGATGACGAGCAATTTGTGCTGGATTTGCTGATGGAAGAGAAAGTGCTTCTGGTCCAGGGTAGCGGTTTCAATTGGCCGCAACCGGATCATTTCCGTGTGGTCTTTCTGCCCAACAGCGATGACCTTACCGAGGCGATTGGCCGCATTGCGCGTTTCCTGGAACGCTACCGTAAGCGTGTGCAAGTGCATGCAATCCGCGGGCGTGAGTGAGCCTGAAAACACCAGGGTGGCAGAAAACCACGTATGTTCACTTATTTTCAATGTACAAATAAGTCATTGCGGGCTTGTTCGAGTAAACCATTACTGATCATTTTCTTTTCATAAAAATATGAAGCCCATCAATGTAGGTCTGTTAGGCATCGGCACCGTTGGCGGGGGTACCTACGCTGTGCTCAAGCGCAATCAGGAGGAGATCACACGACGCGCCGGCCGCGGTATTGTCATCCGCATGATTGCCGATCGCGACATCGAGAAAGCGCGCAAGATCGCGGGGGATGACGTCATCGTTACCGGCGACGCGAATGAAGTGGTCACGAACCCCGACATAGACATCGTGGTCGAGCTGATCGGTGGCTATACGGCTGCGAAGGAATTGATCCTGAAGGCCATCGACCAGGGTAAGCACGTCATCACCGCCAATAAGGCGCTTTTGGCCTCGCATGGCACCGAGATTTTTGCCGCCGCGCAGAAGAAAGGCGTCATCGTGGCGTTCGAGGCAGCGGTGGCCGGAGGCATTCCCATCATCAAGGCGCTGCGCGAAGGGTTGACCGCCAACCGTATCGAATGGATTGCCGGCATCATCAACGGCACCAGTAATTATATTTTGTCGGAAATGCGCGACAAGGGGCTGACGTTCGATACCGTGTTGAAGCAGGCGCAAAAGCTGGGTTATGCCGAGGCCGACCCCACTTTCGACATCGAGGGCATCGATGCCGCGCACAAACTGACCATCATGGCAGCGATCGCTTTCGGGATTCCCATGCAGTTCGACAAGGCTTACACCGAAGGTATCACCAAGCTGACACGCGAGGACATCCGTTACGCGGAGGAGCTGGGCTATCGCATCAAGCTGCTGGGCATCACCAAACGTACCCCCAAGGGCATCGAATTGCGTGTCCATCCGACACTGATACCCACCCGGCGGCTGATTGCCAATGTGGAGGGGGTCATGAACGCTGTCGTAGTAAAGGGCGATGCGGTAGGCGCTACGTTATACTATGGGGCGGGTGCCGGTGCCGAACCGACCGCCAGCTCGGTCGTGGCGGACCTGGTGGACGTCACGCGGATGCACACCGCCGATCCCCGCCATCGGGTTCCCCATCTCGCCTTTCAGCCTGACCTTCTGTCGAATACTCCGATACTGCCGATGGATGAAGTGGAGACATCGTATTATCTGCGACTGCGGGTGATGGATAAGCCGGGAGCGCTGGCGGATATTACTCGCGTACTTGCCGACCTGAATATCTCGATCGATGCAATGGTGCAGAAAGAGCCGAGCGAAGGGGAGGAGCAGGTTGATATCATCATGCTCACACATTTGGCAGTCGAAAAAAATATAAACACCGCGATCGCCAGGATCAAAAAACTGCCGCTGCTTACAGGAAAAGTCACCCGCATCCGGCTCGAACAATTGAGTAGCAAGTAATCTCCGATCATTCCAGGCACTTGCGCAAATGCCAAAAAAACAATATTGGCGCAGCGCTTGCGTGGTCAGTGCCTGCATGGTTGCACTACAACGATCCCTCATTCTTTTGCGGTGAAAATGCGTTATATTTCGACTCGCGGCGGCATGCCGCCAAGAAAATTTTCCAAAATTCTGCTGGGTGGCCTCGCCTCCGATGGCGGCTTGACTATGCCCGAAACCTACCCTGAGATAGGCCCCGCCGAACTCGAGAAATTGCGGGGGCTGAACTATCCACAGCTTGCATTCGAGATCCTGTCGCTTTTCGCGGACGATATTCCCGCTGAAGATTTGCGCGACATCATTGCGCGGACGTATACCGCCGAATCTTTTCAAAGTGAGGAGATTACTCCGCTCAAGACCCTGGAGCCGGGGTTGCACATCCTGGGCCTGTCGAACGGTCCAACGTTGGCATTCAAGGATATTGCGCTGCAATTGCTTGGCAATCTGTTCGAATATGCGCTGGCGAAAACGGGCGATCACCTGAATATTCTCGGCGCGACTTCCGGAGACACTGGTCCGAGCGCGGAATACGCCATGTGCGGCAAGCACGGCATTCGCGTGTTCATGCTCTCGCCGCAAGGAAAGATGAGCCAGTTTCAGACGGCTCAGATGTTTTCGCTGCAAGACCCGAATATTTTCAACATCGCTATACGCGGGGTATTCGATGATTGCCAGGATATCGTCAAGGCGGTCAGCAATGATCCGGTTTTCAAGCAAAAATACCGTATCGGCACGGTGAATTCGATCAACTGGGCACGTATTGCGGCACAGATCGTTTACTATTTCAAAGGCTATTTTGCAGCGACCCATTCAAATGAAGAGCAGGTGTCGTTTGCCGTGCCATCGGGTAATTTCGGTAATATTTGCGCGGGGCACGTGGCGCGCATGATGGGGCTGCCGATCAGAAAACTGATACTCGCCACCAACGAAAACGATGTGTTGGACGAGTTCTTCAGGACGGGCTGCTACCGGCCGCGCACTACCGCGGAGACACAGCAAACCAGCAGCCCTTCGATGGATATCTCCAAGGCGTCCAACTTCGAGCGTTTCATTTTTGACCTGACCGGCCGGGACGCGGCTAGCGTGAAGGAATTATGGCGGTCGGTGGATGAGGGCGACGCATTCGATCTCGCCGGTACGCCCCTGTGGGAGAAAATCAAGGATTTCGGCCTCGTGTCAGGGAGTGGCAACCATGCGGCGCGTATCGCTACAATACGCCGGATTCATGAAAAATATGGAATTCTGATCGATCCTCATACGGCCGACGGATTGAAAGTGGGGCTGGAGCATTGCGAAGCGGGCGTGCCGCTCATTTGTCTGGAAACTGCGCTGCCCGTCAAATTTTCCGAAAGCATTACCGAAGCCATCGGGCATGAACCGTCTCGTCCCGCGGGTTATGAGAATATTGAAAGCTTGCCGCAGCGCTACCTGGTCATGAATGCCGATGCCGATGCCATCAAGGCGTTGATTGCCGAGCAGGCCGGAGCATAAAAGGGGGCAGGCGTAGGATGGGTGGAACGGGGTGAAACCCGTCAAGATTCCGGGAGGTGTAAAGACCAATGATGGGTTGCGTCTCACTCCACCCATCCTACGAAACGGTCCGGTTTACATGCGCTGCTTTTCGGCGGCGGCGAGAAAGTCGTCCAGTATGGGGCCGGAGTCGAGCAGTCCGCCGGTTGCGGCGTGAAACTCCGGATGCCATTGAAACCCGGTTACATAGCATTCCCCACGCATGCGTATGGCTTCGATGATGCCATCGCTGTCGGAGATCGCCTCGACTATCGAGTCCCGCCCCAGCCGCTTGATTGCCTGATGATGGATGCTGTTGACGAGGTGTATGTAACTCTCTCCGTACAATTTTGCCAGGCGGGAGTTCTCTTCGATTTGAACGCTGTGCCGGTGGCGGTCGTATAGCACCGCATCAACATGCGGAATGGCATGCGGATATTCCGTCGCGATATCCTGATAGAGGCTTCCGCCCAATGCCACGTTGATAAGCTGCAATCCGCGGCAAATCCCCAGTACGGGTTTCCCTTGCACGACACATTCCCAGAATAATTCCATTTCGTAAAGATCGCGCACCCGGTCTCCCGACCATTCAGGCCGCGACGGTACTTCACCGTAAGAAATCGGGCTGACGTCCGCGCCCCCCTGCAGCACCAGGCCGTCTATCTCCTTGACATAATCGCTGATGCGCACGTGGGAGCGCTCCACGCCGCCGGTCTCGATCGCGGGCAGCATGAAGACCAGCGCGCGGCGGCGCATAATCCAGTGGGCGACGGTTTGCTCGAGGTATTGCAGGGTCTTGTTGCGGAACCCCAGCTCCGCTGGGGGATGGTGAAGGATACGAGGGGACAGGCCGATCCGTAGCGGGCGAGTCATCATTAATGGTCAATGTGGTGCGGTTTCGAAACGTTACACTTGAATTGGATTGCCGGCGCGGCGTCTCGTTCGCGCGGAACGACTATGCGGATACGATACGGATTGCGGTCGCCGCCGGATTGAAGTTCGATATTGTTTTAACGCACCGGCCGCGGTTTGGTTTATTGATTGAATCTGTCAGGCGGGAGATATTTTTGACGTGCTACAAGATAGTCTTAACCACCCATCCATAACTCGGCCTGTAGTTGCATGACGTCGCCGAGATTATGTTCACGCGCGTAAGTTTTACGCAGCCAGCTCGTGCCGTTCCCCGCGATGAGTATTTCGCGAATGCGTTCCATCGCCTCCACGGCGTGTAACTCCCGTGCATGGTCGGCAATGCGTGCCAGCATTTCGGTAATATCCTCTCGTATACTGCGCTGCTCGTGAGTGCGGGGGTCGATAAAAACACCTTCAAGCCCGAATCGGCAGGCCTGGAAGCGATTGAAGGTATATACCAGATAGTCGTCCTCTTCCGGCGGTGTGCGCTGTTCCACCATGATATAACGGGACATCGACTGAATGTAGCAGGCAATCGCGGCGGCAATCTCGACGGTAAGCGGGGTGTCGCATACCCTTACCTCGATGGTGCCGAATTCCGGCTTGGGGCGGATGTCCCAGTAAAAGTCCTTCATCGATTCCACCACGCCGGTGGCGGTCATTTTGCCGAAAAATTGCTCGAAATCATCCCAGCGCAGCACGAACGGCGCGCGCCCGCTCAGCGGGAAAGAAAAAACCGAATTGAGGCGCGCCGACGCGAACCCCGTGTCGTGTCCCTGGACATACGGAGAGCTGGCCGACAGTGCGATGAAGTGGGGGATATAGCGCGAGAGCATATGCATCAGGTGGAGCGCTTCATCCGGGCCGGGACAGCCGATATGCACGTGCTGGCCGAAAATGGTGAACTGTTTTGCCAGATAACCATACAGCTCCGACAAGTAGTGAAACCGGGGCGCATCAAAGATTTTCTGCTCGCTCCAGTGCTGGAACGGATGAGTGCCTCCGCCGGCCACCGCGACATTGAGAAAGCGGCCGGCATCGGAAACCACGTCGCGCAAGGCGCGCAATTCATCGACCAGGCCGGCGTATTCATGTTGCACCGACGTGTTGATTTCGATCATGCTGCGTGTCATTTCCGGCTTTATTTCTCCGGGATGCGCGCATTTCGCCACCCGGCGCAATATATCCGGAGCCGATGAGACGAGGTTATAGTCATTGCAGCTCAAAAGCTGCAACTCGAGCTCCACCCCCAGGCTCAAAGGGCGGGATGATGCAAATGACATCAGGCTCATGATCTGGCCTCTGGCTGGTTCTCAGGCGTTTCCCCGGCTCGACGCAGAGCCATCTGCACGAGAATCGGCCCGGCAAGCTCGAGGATCACAATGCAGCTCATCAACGTAAGCCCCAGCCCCGACGCGAAGGCGGGGAAGGCCGCGCCGGTTTCCAGTGTCAGAAGCAGCGCGACGCTGGACATGGGAATCAGCGCGGTGCCGAGCGCCATGCCTTGACGCAGGCTCATGCCGCTGTGGTGGGCCAAGGCTAGCACGGCCACCACCTTGGCCATGGCACGGGCGCCAATGAGCAGCCATACCAGCAGGAAACTCTCGCGCAATCCTCCGAGATCCGCGGCCAGGCCATTGGCGATGAACATCAGTACGACCAGCACGGCGCCCGCCGAGCCGAAGTGCGGTGGGAACGTCCGGGGACGCCGGCGGCGGTATCGCGTTATCAGGCCGGCGGCCAGCAGCACGAGGACCGGGCTGAGCTTAAGCGTGGAAGCCATGATCGTCGCGAACGCAATCATTCCGAAAAGAATAAAAGAAAACGTTTCCTCGTGGTGTCCCAGATAATGATGAATCCGCTCGAAAGCGATACCGAACAGCCAGGCAAGCAACGCCGACCCGCCGATGAGGTAGAGTGGCTGCAATATCGTATGGATGACGCTGGTTCCGGCCGCGCCGTGCATGGCAGCCATGGTCAGCTTATGGAAGATCACGGCATAGATGCAGTTGAGCGCGGTCATGAGCAGAAGCCGGTCGGTAACCTGGCCCTGAGCGCGGGACTCGGTTATCGTGCGCACCACAATGGCGGGTGAAGTCGCAATCATGATCGCCGCCGCCACCGCAGCCATGGCGCCAGTGATGTCAAACCACGTCAAAAGTGCAAATACCACGCTGAACGTCGCACCGGCTTCGAGCAGACTGGCCGCTGCAATCCAGCGATTGACCATAAGCCAGCGCAGATTGACCTTGCTTCCCAGCTCGAATAAAAGAATGCCAAGCGCAAGATCGATCACCAGGCGCCATTCGGCGGTCGGTAGTTCGGGAATCAGGCCCGATGCACCGGGACCCAGCAGCAGACCGACGCCGATGTAACCGACGATGCGCGGCAGCCTCAGGTGGCGCACCAGTGCTTCGCCCACCAGCACGGCAACAACCAGCGTCAGCGCTATCCAGAGCGCGGGGCTGATAGCAAGCGGCCAGACGGGAAGATAATCGGACCAGGTCATGTGATACCGCCGAGCTGCAGCAGAAACGTGGCTGTTCCGGTCATTGCAAACGTTAGATTCAGATTCATCCGGCTCCTTCGGAGGTAAATCCGGTTAAAACGGATGTTCGCATCCGCCCGAAAACTGGCGGATCTCAAAGCTGGGTTTCAGAAACTACCACACGGCAATATATGCTGGCGCTTCGGGTTCCGCGCCAAACGAATTCTGGAAGAGACGCCGATTATAAACCAGAATGAAGAAATGACCCCATCGAGCGGGTAAAACGGGCTGAACAGGCGATCAACAACAGGAGGAATAGTCATGGCAGATCTCAAGACGGTATGGTTCGGAATGCTGACTGATGATTCGGATGATTCAGGCAACAGATAGCCCCATTGTCCTGATAATCAATGTACGGGGCGGCAGATTCGATGTCCTGCATCGCACTTTTCCCGACACAGGGCAAAATGATCAGGAACAGGGACAAGCGAATCTCTATGAAATAACCGAGGATGATTTTGAGCCGCAGGCTTTCGTCGGATCAACGGTCGATCCCTAGGACCTGAATGCTTCCTCGATCCGGATCGGTATAAGAGGCGACGACTTATGGCGCCCAAAGAGTGTCGTCATCTGGGGAGAGCAAAAGGACGGACTCATTGTCCCGCTCGCGCTCAACACCGAATTGCAGGGCGATATCGGAATCGCGGGTCAACTGGTCGGCGTAACCCTCAGCACGGATCCCGGAGAGGGCAAGCTTTCCTTTGCTCCTTCACGCGTACAACTGGGAGCGCCGGCGATGATCATCCGGCGGTTGCTCATGCTTCTGCTCACCGCGGATAAGGATAACGCCGACACGGATGACGATATCGAGCTTCAGATCACTGCGGCCGATGGCCGGGTGGTTGTGGATCACGTATTTCCCGACACCTCTCAGGATGATCTGGAACGGGCGCAGGCAAATTATTATTTTGTGCCGGTCGATATTCCTTTTACAAGGTCCGAGCTGAATGCGGATTCGATCCGTTTAAGCATTAAAGGCGATGACGCCTGGATACCTGCGCGTCTGTTTCTTTTCGGTCTCAGTGAACCCGAAGGCGGGCAGCCTCCGGAATTTGCCGTGCCGCTGGTGCATCTCCCTGATTGGCCTCTTGGTACACTGAGTACCGACCCTGGGGAAGGGGTAG
>DASVYI010000300.1:0-2853 GCA_036392275.1 Nitrosospira sp.
ATTGGATCGCCATCCCATGCATGATTTTGTGGAACAGTAATTCTGGGGAGTCGCCAAGTGGTAAGGCACCGGATTTTGATTCCGGCATTCGTAGGTTCGATCCCTACCTCCCCAGCCAGTTTTTGAAGCTCAGTTTTTAAAGCCAGTCCAGGATCAATCGAACATGCGGCACAGGGGAGAGCTTCTCCCCGGTTCCCGGTTTTCAATCTCAATCCATAGATTCCAGTCATGGCCTACGACAGCTTGATGGTTTTTACCGGCAACGCCAATCCCAAGCTGGCGCACGACGTGGTGCGCCACCTCAATATCCGCGTGGGACGTGCAACGGTAGGCCGGTTCAGCGATGGCGAAATCATGGTGGAAATACTGGAAAATGTCCGCGGCAAAGACGTGTTCGTGCTGCAATCCACCTGCATGCCGACCAACGATACCCTGATGGAATTGCTGGTGCTCGTGGACGCGTTGAAGCGGGCTTCCGCAGGGCGGATTACCGCGGCAATGCCTTATTTCGGCTATGCCCGCCAGGACAGAAGGCCGCGCTCGGTGCGGGTTCCGATCACCGCCAAGGTGGTGGCCAACATGCTGACCACGGTCGGAATAGACCGGCTGTTGACCATGGATCTGCATTCGGACCAGATCCAGGGATTTTTCGATATTCCCGTGGACAACATCTATAGCATGCCGATCCTGCTGGGCGATTTATGGAAAAACAATCATCAGAATCTGGTGGTGGTTTCGCCCGATGTAGGCGGAGTGGTACGTGCCAGGCAGATGGCGAAGCGCCTGGAATGCGATCTTGCGATTATCGACAAGCGGCGTCCCAAAGCCAATGTTGCCAAAGTGATGAACATCATCGGTGAAGTGGATGGGCGCACCTGCGTCATCATGGATGACATGGTGGACACCGCCAACACTTTGTGTGAAGCGGCCCGCGCGCTGAAAGAGCATGGCGCGGAGAGCGTAATGGCTTATTGCACCCATCCGGTACTGTCGGGCAGCGCAGTGGAACGGATCGAGAATTCGGCGCTCGACAAGCTGGTGGTGACCGATACCATTCCATTACGTGAGGATGCCAGAGCCTGCGCCCGCATTCATCAGTTGAGCGTGGCGAGTCTGCTTGCGGAAACAGTGCTGAGGATCAGCAACGAGGATTCGGTCAGCTCGCTGTTCATGGAATAGCAGGAATAAAACGTGCGCCGGAGAAGGCGCGCACAGCGGAACCGTATAGCGGAACCGTACAGTGGAACATTAGTCGGAACATCCAACAGGAACACCAATCGCGGTAGAACGGTTTTATTAATCGGGTCATCTGGTCGCGGATGATCCATATTCTGGAGAAAATGATGCATATCGAAATCAGCGCGCAAAAGCGCACATTGCAGGGCAAGGGTGCGAGCCGCCGCCTGCGTGGTTCCGGCAAGGTGCCGGGAGTCATCTACGGTGGAGAAAACCCGGCACAGGCCATCGAGCTGGATCATAACAACCTTTATCACCAGCTCAAGCTGGAAGCCTTCCATGCCTCCATCCTGTCCATGGATGTGGAGGGCCAGAAAGAGCCGGTGCTGTTGCGCGACATACAAATGCATCCCTTCAAATTGCAGGTGCTGCATATCGATTTTCAGCGGATCGACCCAAAGAAAAAGATACATATGAAAGTGCCCCTGCATTTCATCAATGCGGAGACTGCGCCGGGCGTAAAACTTTCCGGCGGCATCGTCAGCCACGTGCTTACCGAGCTGGATGTTTCCTGCCTGCCCAAGGATCTGCCGGAATTCATCACGGTGGATCTTATCGATCTGGCCGCCGGTCATACCCTGCATTTGAGCGACCTCAAAACACCGGAAGGCGTCGAGATCCCCGCTCTTCAAAAAGGCGAGAATTTGCCGGTGGCAACGATCGTCATCCCGCGCGGAGTAGCCGCCGAGGGAGCAGCCGTCGTCGTGGCTGCGTCGGAGATTCCGACCACCGTACAGAAGAAAGAGGGTGTCGCCAAGGAAGGAGAAAAGCGGGACACCGGAAAGAAAGAAGCCGGGAAGAAAAAATAACGCACCCCTGTGCGCGACAAGGCCCGCTGGAGTGTGTCGGTTCCGGCGGGCCTTTCGTTTTATAGAACCGTTTTTCCTGTTTTTTGCAACATTCCATGAAACTCGTCGTAGGTCTCGGCAATCCAGGCAGGCAGTATGCGTTTACCCGCCACAACGCCGGTGCGTGGTGGATCGCGCGGCTGGCCGATATGCTGCATGTCACATTGAAGACCGAACCCAGGTTTCACGGGTTGTGTGCGCGCACCGGTCAGGGCGATTCGGAGCTGTGGCTCCTCCATCCGCAAACCTACATGAACGCCAGCGGCAAAGCCGTCGCAGCCTTGTGCCACTACTATAAAATTTTGCCTGAGCACATCCTTGTGGTTCACGACGAGCTGGATTTGCCGCCGGGCGTCTCCCGCCTGAAGCTGGACGGTGGCCTGGGCGGACACAATGGGTTGAAGGACATCGCGGCGCACCTTGCCACCCGGAATTTCTGGCGTTTGCGCATCGGCATCGGTCATCCCGGCGACAGGAATGCCGTAGTGAATTTTGTATTGCAGCCTCCGCGCAAGGAAGAGGCAGTGCTCATAGACGACGCGATCCAGCGTAGTCTCGATGTCTGGCCGCTCATCGCGGAAGGCCACTATCAGGCGGCGATGATGAAGCTGCATACTAATGCATGAGCAGTGCCTGAGTAGTGCCTGGGTGGAATCTGAGCACCGATACGCCTATTTATCCGATGAGGAAATACAGAAATACAGCAAATTTCGTCATTCCGGGCTTGATCCGGAATTCAGCCTGACCAAATGACTGGCATCCCGTCGGA
>DASVYI010000301.1:0-5808 GCA_036392275.1 Nitrosospira sp.
TTCCCATTGATTTTACGTTGCTGGCGAGCAACAGTTCACCACTCCCCGTTTTTATCCCAAGTCACTGTTTTTTCAGTTATTTATTATCTGGCACGATAAATGCTTTCTTTGATTAAGTGTGGCCCTCAGCGTTGAAAAACCAGACCTGGTATTCGCGCACCAGAGATTCACTTACAGGAGGTGTTTATGTTTTCCCTGCAAAGCCCGAAGCAAAACCGAATCCTTGCAGCCCTGCCCCCCGAAGATTATGCACGGCTTCTCCCGTATCTCGATTTCGTATCGATGCCGCTGGGACAAACCATTCATGAGCCACGTGCCGCTGTCACCCATCTTTATTTTCCGACAAGCAGTATTGTTGCACCGTTATATGCCATAGAGAACGGCGCATCGGTACGGCTTGCGATCATCGGCAACGAGGGGCTCACCGGTATATCTTCCCTTCTGGGAGGCGGCAGCACGCCGTCGGGCATCGTGGTGCAAACCGCAGGAAGTGGCTACCGGATAAAAGCAGGCACATTGAAAAAGGAATTCGACCGGGGAGGAGAATTGCAGCGTGTAATATTGCGTTATACCCAGGCATTGATTACTCAAACCTCGCAGAACGCCGTATGTAATCGTCATCACAACATCGAGCAGCAGTTGTGCCGGTTCCTCCTGATGAGCCTGGACCGCCTGCCAGGTGAAGAAATGCAGATGACCCACGAGCAGATAGCCGTCATGCTGGGTGTCCGGCGGGAAAGCGTGACGCAGGCCGCTCTCAAGCTGCAGATGATCGGAGCGATCCGGTACAGCCGCGGCCATATCACCGTGCTGGATCGTGAGGAACTGGAAAACACCGTATGTGAATGCTATACCGTCGTCAACGACGAATATGACCGTTTATTGTGGAATTACATCCCCGATACCCGGGAGGCGGCTGGGGCAGGTGCAAGCAAACGGTTATGGTCAGTTAACTGAGGAGAGCCCCGGGATGCCCGGCTAGAACCAGCTCGCCCTCCCCTAACTGGTTCTATCCGGGTAGCCCGGCTTGTCGATGGCAGGCCGTTAAAAAGCCCCGTCAGTTTGCCATGAGCTGTCTAAGAACGTATGGCAGTATCCCGCCGTGCAAATAATAATCCACCTCGATGGCCGTATCTATTCTGCATAGCAAGTCGATTTCACGGCGTGAACCATCCTCACTCCGGATTACGAGCGTTACATTCTGCTGGGGGCGAATGTCTTGCAGATCCGGAAGATCAAATCGTTCATTACCCTTGATACCCAGGGATTCAACACTGTCATTCTCCTTGAATTGCAACGGCAGTACGCCCATGCCCACCAGATTGCTGCGGTGTATGCGTTCGAAGCTTCTCGCAATTACCGCTTTGACGCCGAGCAGCTGGGTCCCCTTCGCAGCCCAGTCGCGGCTTGAACCCGTGCCGTATTCCTCTCCCCCGAACACCACCGTCGATACGTTATCCGCGATATATTTCATGGCGGAATCATAAATGCTCATTTGCTGGCCATCCGGTTGATGCAGGGTTATTCCCCCTTCGCTACCCGGTACCATCAGGTTTTTGATGCGCACGTTGGCAAAAGTGCCGCGCATCATCACCTCATGGTTGCCACGGCGCGCTCCATAGCTGTTGAAATTCATCTTCGACACGCCGTTTGCAACCAGATATTTGCCCGCAGGCGACGAATCCTTTATTGAACCCGCGGGACTGATGTGATCGGTAGTCACCGAGTCGCCAAATATGGCCAGCGCACGTGCGTCCCGTATTCCGCCGGGTTGTGGGGGCTGCATGGAAAAATCCTGAAAGAACGGCGGCTCGGCAATATACGTGGATTTCGGCCAGCTATATACCTGGCCCGAGACCGACGGGACATTGTTCCACAATGGATGATCCTTCGTCAGGTTACTGTAGAGCCGGCGGAATGCTTCGGCATCGGCGGCAAATTTGATCAGTGCGCGCACTTCGTCGTCGCTCGGCCAGATGTCGTGGAGCCATACGGGTTTGCCTCCTTCACCGGATCCGAGCGGTTCGTTCGTCAAGTCCTTGAGCATGGTCCCCGCGATGGCATAGGCCACGACCAGGGGTGGAGAAGCAAGGAAATTAGCGCGGATATTGGGATGGATTCGGGCCTCGAAATTCCGGTTGCCGGAAAGTACTGCGGCGCATACCAGATCATTCGTCACCACGGCCTCCTCGATCGGTTCCGATAGCGGTCCGGAATTGCCGATGCACGTGGTGCAGCCATAGCCGGCGAGATTGAAGCCAAGTTTTTCCAGATAAGGCAGCAGGCCGGTCGCAGCGAGATACTCCGTCACGACACGCGAACCCGGGGCAAGCGAGGTTTTGATGTGCCGCTTGACCGTCAGCCCTTTTTCTACAGCCTTCTTTGCCAGCAACCCCGCGGCCAGCAGCACGCTGGGGTTCGAGGTATTCGTACAGGATGTGATCGCCGCAATCAGAACGTCACCATGACCCAGGTCGAATGGGCCATTCGAAACACATTGCGGCGCCTCATCCATGTCCAGTATCGGACGATTATTGACCATCTCGGCAATGTTCCTTTCGGTGCCCGGTCTCACGGCCGCCTTGTTCTGACTCGAGTTGCCGGTAACGGTCCCGGTATCGCCCTGGTGATCGTCGCAACTCCGTACCGGATGGCGCTGATTCATATCCGCCGCATTTTTCCCGTAACCGCTTTCCATGACGGACTTGGTAAAGAGTTCCGTGAACCTCGACTTGATGTTGCCAAGTTCGATGCGGTCCTGGGGCCGCCGGGGCCCGGCAAGCGAGGGCGCGACCGTACCCAGATCGAGCTCCAGCTCACGCGTGTAATCGATATCTCCCTTGTGCGGAATACCGTACAGTTCCTGGGCCTTGAAATACGACTCGAATACCGCGATTTCCTCGGCGGTGCGCCCCGTAGCCCGGAAATACTCGATCGTGGCATCGTCCACCGGAAAAAAACCCATGGTGGCGCCATATTCCGGTGACATATTGGCGATCGTGGCGCGATCCGGCACGGTCAGCGACGTGGTCCCTTCGCCGAAGAATTCCACGAACTTGCCTACGACATTGGCTTTACGCAACATTTCGGTGACCGTCAGTACCAGGTCGGTAGCGGTAACGCCGCTACGCAAACGGCCTGTCAGATTGACCCCGACAACGTCCGGCGTAAGAAAGTAAACCGGCTGCCCCAGCATTCCGGCTTCCGCCTCGATCCCCCCGACACCCCAGCCGACCACGCCGATGCCATTGATCATCGTGGTATGCGAATCGGTGCCCACCAGCGTATCGGGATAAACCAAACCATCCTTTATGTGCACCCCGCGGGCGAGATATTCCAGATTCACCTGGTGCACGATTCCGATTCCGGGAGGCACGACCTTGAATGTATCGAATGCCTGCATGCCCCATTTGATGAATTGGTAGCGCTCATGGTTGCGGCGGAATTCAAACTCCATATTGATGCCGAGGGCCTGGTTATCGCCGTAATGATCGACCTGCACCGAGTGATCCACCACCAGATCGACCGGAACGAGCGGTTCGACAAGTTTGGGATTCTTTCCCATGCCTTGCGCCACACTGCGCATCGCAGCCAGATCGACGAGGAGGGGTACGCCGGTGAAATCCTGGAGCACGATGCGCGACACGACAAACGGAATTTCATCCAATCGATCCGCATTGGGTTGCCATCCCGCCAACCTCTTCACATGAGCCTCGGTGATTTTGCCGCCGTCGTAATTACGCAGGATGGACTCCAGCACGATGCGAATGGAAACCGGCAGCCGTGAAATCTTCCCCAGGCCGGCTGCTTCCAAGGCGGAAAGAGAATAGAACTTTACTTTTCCGCCTCCCGCCGGAAGAGAAATGTCCTGAAGTGAGTTGAAAAGATTGTGGTTCATGGTGTTACTCCTGGGAATCTTCGAAATCGGTATTTGAGCATGTGCCTGCATTGCCTGCATAGGGCCTCATACGGCAGCCGCATACGGTTGTCAGCGAATGAACCTAAATCCGGCAGTTGAGCGCTCGTTTTTCAGTTTATCAGTATGATTTATTTTTTTGTGAAACTTGAAGTTCACCTTTTTTGGGAGTTCGCTACAGGGCGGATTTAGGTTGAAGGAATCGCGGTGCAGCCCATCGAGAGGAGACTCTGTTGCAGCAATCGACTCCCGTATTGCGAAACCGCCGAACTGAAAACTGTTTATAGGGCATATCCGGCTATTTCTCAACTGAAGCCGCAAGATTCTTCGGTCTGTATTCCGGGATTCCGGTTTCGATCACTCCGCCGGCAAAGCTTTGGTAAGCGCGCCCCACACGTTTAGCCATGGAATCGGGGAAGAGATGAAAATCCCCTGTACGCAACGCGGCAACTATTCCTTCGGCAACAACCGAAGGCGGTTCGGCAGGGCCTGCCAAATCCGCGGCGTGGCTCATGTCGGACGCGATAAGACCGGGATGCACGCTCAGCACGGCAATACCCTGCGGGCCGAGCAATTCGCGCAATGCCTGGGTAATGGAATAGGCAGCGGCTTTACAAGCCGAGTGGGTCGCGAAGTTGGACGCACACACCAATGATGCGACGGAATTGAGCTGGACAAACGCGCCGCCACCGTTTTGCCGGAGAATGGGCGAAAAGGCCTGTGCCATTCGAACAAGGCCAAGCACATTGATCGTCATTCCAAGTTCGAGCGAATCGATCGCATCACGATCGAGTGGAGTGGAAACCCTGAACACCGCCGCACAGTTGACCACTACCTGGACATCCGCCGTTCTGGCGGCCATCGCCGTAATGGTCTCCGGGTTAGCCAAATCCAGCCGGACGGCGGCGACCTTGCCGCCATATCGCTCGATCAACGGTGCTGCGGAGTCGAGGCGGCGAACCGCCGCATATATTTTTTCCGCTCCGTGATCCAGGAAGGCATTAATGACAGCTTTGCCAATGCCGCCATTCGCTCCTGTGACAAGCACTGTCTTATCTTTGATGTCGCAGGTTATTTTCAATTCTGCAATCACTCGGACTTGATGAAGCTTTACCGAGTCCGCCTTGTCAGTTCCATGTTCCCGTTCATCTGGTATGTCGTTTAATTATATTCCCGTTAATCCGTGCGACTCCACCCTTGACGGAAAATTTTTAGTCAAACCATAATCGTCGGCAGAGCGGCGATGGCCAATAGGGCATTGACGGGCACAATATCCATTATCGAGCCGAGTCAGGCGTCAACCAGGACCAATCCGGAAAGCAGGCTAAATGTTAGACGCATAACTGCCGGCCCTGGTCCGAAAAATCGTGTAATATGAAAGACATGCCGGCCACACACAACGTATACAACGTATGGCCGCTGGGGGAGTCGGGTGATGACGAACCGCCCAGCATGATAACGGTATTTTCCTGGCAGTGCCGGCGCGTTTTTTTCTCATTGATTCACTATGAGCTGGATTTATGGTCCATCCGGTAGTGGTTTTATTGCACGGATTCCTCGGTTTCGTGAAATGGGGACCTTTCGAATATTTTCGCGGCGTAAGACAGGCATTGAACCGGATGCATATCGACCCTTTCATCCCCGAATTGCCGGCCGCAGGAACAATAGCGGAGCGCGCGGAGGTGCTTGCAGGCAAGCTTTTCCGATCCAACACCCCTGCCTTTGCTTTGGTGGGGTATAGCATGGGAGGACTGGATGCCCGGTTCTTGATCTCCCATCTCGACCCCGATCGGCGTATCAAAAGCCTGGTTACCGTTTCGACACCGCATCAAGGCTCCCCTCTGGCGCGATGGTTCCTCGAGTCACGCGGGCTGATGCAAACCTACATCCGG
>DASVYI010000302.1:0-5062 GCA_036392275.1 Nitrosospira sp.
CTTTGAGGCTCATCCTTGAGGCGGCCAGTTGCCCGCATCTCCGGCATCCTCAATAATCCGGTGCTTTTGCCGCAATAACATGTGAAGGTCAAGATTTATCATTTGTCACGGGAATCACGGGAATCACGGGGGCATGGTTCAGTGCGATGATCAGTTTCATTTTGCCGCTTCTCTTATGGCGCCAACCGGCGCCTATTTCATGAGTCCTGGTTTCGCAAGTCACCGATGCATATATTCATCCTAACTTTTGTGGCCGGTGTTGCGATGCTGCAGCAGCAGGCTGTGTTACCGCAACTCGCGTGGGCATGGGCGCTATTGCCCGGCATGGCGTGCGCATTGCTGCTCTGCCGTTCCCATGCGCCGGTTGTCAAAGTCGCCGGTAAGGTTCTGTCTGTGGCTATTTTCCTGGGCGCGGGGTTTTTCTGGGCGGCCGCTCTTGCCCACTGGCGATTATCGGATGCGCTTCCCCAGGAATGGGAAGGCCGCGATATTCAATTGATCGGGGTGATCGCCGAATTACCCCAGGTCAACGAACGCAGTCTGCGTTTTGCTTTTGATGTGGAGCAAGTGCTCACGCAAGACGCCATCGTTCCCGCGCGTGTTTCCCTTGCCTGGTATGCCGATCGCGGGAAACACGAGGAGGCCTTGCTGCCCTTGATTCGCGCGGGTGAGCGCTGGCGGATGACCGTACGGCTCAAGCGTCCTCACGGCAGCATCAATCCCCATGGTTTCGATTTCGAGGAATGGGCTCTGGAGCGCAACATCCGGGCTGCTGGCTATGTGCGCAAATCGGACGAGAACATGCGTCTGGATGAGAGAGTCAATCAGCCTTCTTACCAGATCGAGCGATTGCGCCAGGAAATTCGCGAGCATTTCATTCAGGCCCTTCCCGGCCATGCGTATGCCGGCGTGCTGGCCGCGCTGGCGGTGGGCGACCAGCGCGCCATTCCGGCCGATCAGTGGCAGGTATTCACCCGCACCGGCATCAATCATCTCATGAGCATATCCGGATTGCACGTGACCATGGTTTCGGGCCTCGTATTTTCACTGGTGTACTGGATCTGGCGCAGGAGCCGCCATTTAATATTATGGCTGCCCGCCCGCAAGGCCGCGGCCGCGGCCGGCCTGATAGCGGCGCTGGGTTATTCGCTGCTGGCGGGCTTCGCGGTTCCGGCGCAGCGTACGGTCTATATGCTTGCGGTGGTCGCTATCGCGTTGTGGCTGGGGCGCTTCACTTCCGCTACAGCGATTTTGACCTGGGCGTTGCTGGCGGTCGTGCTTGTTGATCCGTGGTCGGTGCTCTCACCCGGCTTCTGGCTGTCATTCGGCGCGATCTCGGTCATCATGCTGGTTTCTGCCGGGCGCATCGGCAAAGAGCACTGGCTGACCGGTTGGTTGCGCATCCAGTGGGCGATCACGCTTGGCCTGGTACCGGCCCTCCTGGCGATGTTCCAGCAGATATCGCTGGTTTCGCCCTTTGCTAACGCGATAGCGGTTCCGGTGGTGAGTCTGGTCGTCGTGCCCCTGACGCTGCTCGCAACCCTGCCATTACTGGATTTCATGCTGGTGCCCGCCCACGCGGTATTGAGCGGCTGCATGGACCTCATGCGGTGGATGAGCGACTCACCGCACGCGGTCTGGAGTCAGCATGCGCCGCCCATGTGGGCGGTCGCGGCCGGTATTGCCGGTATCATATGGATGCTTTTGCCGGGGAGCATGGGGCTTGCCGGGGGCTTCCCTGCCCGCTGGCTGGGTATCGTGGCATTGCTACCCATGTTTCTGCTGCTTCCGGCAACGCCGCGGCCGGGGGAATTGTGGCTTTCGGTGCTGGATGTCGGGCAGGGATTGGCGGTCGTGGCGCGTACAGAGAATCACACGCTTCTCTACGATACCGGTCCGCCTTCTGGTTCCGAATCGGACAGCGGCAATCGCACTATCGTCCCGTTCCTGCGGGGAGAGGGAGTCAAGCACCTTGACGCGATGGTGGTAACCCATGCAGATTCCGACCACAGCGGTGGCGCATTGTCAGTGCTGCAAGCGGTGCCGGTCGAATGGCTGGTTTCATCGTTGAATGACGATCATCCGATCCAATTGGCTGCCGGCAAAAAGAAGAGATGCCAGGCGGGCGAAACCTGGCAATGGGATGGGGTGCGGTTCGACATGCTGCATCCGCCGGAACAAAGCTATGGCACCTCCGGGGTCAAAACCAATGCGCTCAGCTGCGTGCTGAAAATCAGCACGCCTCATGGCAGCGTGCTGCTGCCGGCCGATATAGAAAAACAATCCGAGTATCAGTTGCTTGCCCAGGCCGGCCAGGCGCTTCGCTCAACGGTGCTGGTGGCGCCTCATCACGGCAGTAAAACTTCCTCCACCGATGAGTTCATACATCAGGTGAATCCCAGGCTGGTAATATTCACTGTAGGCTATCGCAATCGCTTCGGACATCCAAGGGATGCGGTCGTGGAGCGCTATCGCGCGCTCGGAAGCCGGCTGCTGCGCAGTGATTATGATGGCGCCGTACTGCTGCGTTTTGAGGAAAATGATATCGCCATCCAAACCTCACGCGCACTGCGCCGCCGCTACTGGCACGACATACTGGAATACTGACATGCCGGCTTGAAAGTTTTGGGTCATTTTTGATTGAATGTTTGAAGAAGACCCCCAGATTCCTGTCTTACGAGGAAAGCGGATACCGCTATCGGTTCATGGTTCCGTTGACGGCCGACTCTAAAGGATCAGGTGCAGGAACGAAAAAATGAACGAGCGTCCCAACCCGGATTCAGCAATGTTTCCAGTTACCGCGATCTCGCCACCCACGATCTCGCCACCCACGATCTCGCCACCTGAGGCGAGTGAACGTGATGCGCCTTCCTTGCTGGAAACACTGGCTCCACTATTTTCCCCCAGTGAAGTTGAAGCGTTCGCGCGCGCGCTTGACTTCTGTAGACCGCTGTATGCAGACGAATGCCTGTTCACCGGGGAGCTGGTTGTGCAGCATGTGCAGGGCATCGTGTCCGTACTTGCGTCATTGCGGGTAGATATCGATACCTTGATGGCGGGTGCCCTGTATGCCGTGCCGGATTACCTGGATGAATACAGAGAAACACTCCAGGAAGTCCTCAATCCCACTGTCGCTCACCTCGTCGAAGGGGTGGCCCGCATGGGCCGTATCCGGACGATGAGGGCGAGAGGCGGCGGCGCCGCGGACCGCAACTCGCAAATCGAGGCTTTACGAAAAATGCTGCTAGCGATGGCCGAGGACATCCGTGTCGTCATCATTGCCTTGGCGGAACGCGTGCAAACCATGCGTTACATTGCCGGGAATAGCATCGCGGAGCGCGTGGAGATTGCGCAGGAAACGCTGGATATCTTTGCACCGCTGGCCAATCGCCTGGGGCTGTGGCAAATAAAGTGGGAATTGGAGGATCTGTCCTTCCGCATCATCGAACCCGAGCGCTACAAGAAAATCGCCGCGTTGCTCGAGGAAACCCGCCTCAGCCGGGAGCATTATGTCGCCTCGGTGGTAGACATATTACTGCGCGAATTGCGGCAGGCGGGAATCAAGGCTGAAGTCACGGGGCGCCCCAAGCACATTTACAGCATCCACAAGAAAATGAAGCGCAAGGATATCGACTTCAAGGAAATATACGATATCCGTGCCGTGCGGATTCTGGTGGATGAGGTGAAGGACTGCTATGCCGCATTGGGGGTGATCCATAATTTGTGGACGCCGATTCCCAAAGAATTCGATGACTATATCGCCAGGCCGAAGGGTAATGATTACCGCTCGCTGCACACCGCCGTCACAGGTCCGGAAGGCAAGGTGGTCGAAGTGCAAATTCGCACCCACGAGATGCACCGGCACTCGGAGATGGGCGTTGCAGCGCACTGGCGCTACAAGGAAGGTGCGAAGCGCGACGCACGGTATGATGAAAAGATCGCATGGCTGAGGCAGATTCTGGAATGGAAAAGCGATATTGATGATGCGGGAGAGCTTGCCGAGCATTTCAAAATCGCGCTGTTCGAGGAGTCCGTGTATGTGTTGACCCCGCAAGGCAGGGTGATCGGCCTGCCCAGGGGTTCCACGCCGGTGGATTTCGCCTATCATGTGCACACCGATCTGGGTCATCGCTGCCGCGGGGCAAAGGTTGACGATGTCATGGTTCCGCTCGATTACACGCTGCAAAACGCGCAACGCGTGGAAATCATTTCAACCAGGCAGGGCGGACCAAGCCGGGACTGGCTCAATCCCGCCCTGGGATATCTGAAGAGCCAGCATGCGCGCTCAAAGGTCAGACAATGGTTCGCTCGCCAGACGCATGAGCAGTTGCTGGCGCAAGGCCGCGCGACGGTGGCCAGGGAACTGCAGCGTCACGGCATGACCGCGCTCGGACTGGAAAAGCTGGCCGGACGATCCGGTTTTGCCAGGCTGGATGCCTTTCTCTCCGCTGTCGGGCGGGGTGACATCAACAACCGGCAACTGGAAGCGCTTTTACGTGGCGAGGCGGAACCATCGGTTCAAGGTCCGGCTTTGCCGGCGGAAAGGAAACCCGCCGCACCATTTGAGGGTGGGGGCGGCATACTGATTGTCGGCGTCGACAAACTGCTCACGGGGCTGGCCAAGTGCTGCAAACCGGCGCCGCCCGACCCCATCATCGGCTTTATCACCCGCGGGCGCGGCGTCACGATTCACCGCCAGGGGTGTGCCAGCCTGTCGCGGCTGGATGCAGAAGGCGCCGAACGGCTCATCGCGGCAGACTGGGGTCTATCAAAGGATGGCCGGTATCCAGTCGATATCGAGATCGAGGCACTGGACAGGCAAGGATTGTTACGTGACATTTCCAATATGTTAGCCCGCGAAAAAATCGATGTCACCGCAACCCGGACCCGAAGCCGGGACGTTACCGCATCCCTGCAATTCACCCTGAAAATTGCCGATCTGGCGCAGCTGCAGAGAGTCCTCGGGCTGATACAGAACATCCCGGGTATCCGATCCGCAGCGCGGAAGTAGCGCTCCAGGGCGTCTCTTGTGAAAGTCGAGCGAGCGGCTTGTCAGCGTGGC
>DASVYI010000303.1:0-2856 GCA_036392275.1 Nitrosospira sp.
GATGGGTGGAGGCGATCGCCGCAACCCATCATGTCTAATTCCTTGATGGGTTGCGCTCGCTCCACCCATCCTCCGAATCACGAACTCCATCAGCTATCCCCACATGCCGTAAAAGAGGGTCTTGCGAGGGGGATTTCCCCATAACCGTTTCACGTGAAACTTGAAGTCATGAATACTATGAATGAGAAAGAACGTTCCAGACAGAAAAAAGCCGAAGACTCGGCCGATTACGGTTCCGACAGCATCAAGATTCTGAAAGGGCTCGATGCGGTACGCAAGCGCCCGGGCATGTATATCGGGGATACCAGCGACGGCACCGGCCTGCATCACATGGTGTTCGAAGTGCTGGATAACTCGATCGACGAAGCGCTGGCCGGTCACTGCGACGAGATCAGCGTCACCATCCACCCGGATAATTCCATTACCGTGCAGGACAACGGTCGCGGCATCCCCACCGGCATCAAGCAGGACGATGAAATGAAGCGTTCCGCCGCCGAGATCGTCATGACCGAACTGCATGCCGGCGGAAAATTCGACGCCAATTCCTACAAGGTATCCGGCGGCTTGCATGGTGTGGGCGTATCGGTCGTCAACGCGCTGTCAGAATGGCTGCGGCTTACGATCCGCCGCAACGGCCAGATACATCAGATCGAATTTCGCATGGGCGTTCCGGTCGCGCCGCTGGTGGTAACCGGCAAGACCGAGCGGCGCGGCACCGAAGTTCATTTCCTCGCCAGCAAGGAAATATTCGGCGATATCGAATATCACTATGACATCTTCGCGAAACGGCTGCGCGAGCTGTCGTTTCTCAACAATGGCGTCAAGATTCATCTGGTGGACCAGCGCAGCGCCAAGGAAGAAACGTTTGCTTTCGTAGGGGGCGTGAAGAGTTTCGTTGAATACATCAATCGCACCAAGTCCGTTCTTCACCCGGGAATCTTTTACGCCACCGGAGAGAAGGACGGCATCGTGGTCGAGGTTTCGATGCAATGGAACGACAGTTATTCCGAACAGGTATTATGCTTCACCAACAACATCCCGCAAAAGGACGGCGGCACCCACCTTACCGGTCTGCGTGCCGCGATGACGCGCACCCTCAACAGCTATATCGAAAAGAACGAGCTGGCGAAAAAAGCCAAAATCGAAACGTCCGGTGACGATATGCGCGAAGGCTTGTCCTGCGTGCTGTCGGTGAAATTGTTCGAGCCCAAATTTTCCTCGCAAACCAAGGAAAAACTCGTTTCCTCCGAAGTGCGCCCCGCCGTGGAGGAAATCGTGTCGCTGAAACTGGCGGAATTCCTGCTGGAGCATCCGCTCGATGCCAAAACGATCTGCGGCAAGATCATCGATGCGGCGAGAGCGCGCGAAGCCGCCAGAAAAGCCCGGGAATTGACCCGGCGCAAAGGCGTGCTGGATGGCATGGGATTGCCGGGAAAGCTGGCGGATTGCCAGGAAAAGGATCCCGCGTTGTGCGAACTCTATCTGGTCGAGGGCGATTCTGCGGGAGGCTCCGCCAAGCAGGGGCGCGACCGCAAATTCCAGGCCATCATGCCGCTGAAGGGAAAAATCCTGAACGTCGAAAAAGCGCGTTTCGACAAACTGATTTCATCGCAGGAAATCGCCTCACTCATCACCGCGCTCGGCACCGGCATCGGCAAGGACGAATTCAACCCCGACAAACTGCGCTACCATCGCATCATCATCATGACCGACGCGGACGTGGACGGCTCGCATATCCGTACCCTGCTGCTGACGTTCTTCTACCGTCAAATGCCGGAGTTGCTTGAACGCGGCCATATCTTCATTGCCCAGCCCCCGCTGTACAAGCTCAAGCACGGCAAGCAGGAACGCTACGTCAAGGATGATCATGAGCTTAAGCAATACCTGCTGGGGCTGGCGCTGACGGATGCGGAATTGCATACCCATGAAGACAGGCCGCCGCTCACCGGAGAAACGCTGAAAAACATTGCCGATGAGTACCTGCTGGCCGAAGCCGTGATCGAGCGCATGAGCTCCCTCATCGATCGCGAAGTGATGCATGCGCTGCTGCGGCATCCCGATGTGGATTTGAGCAGCGAAACCGGCGCAGCCGAAAGCGCTGCCAGGCTTGCGGCGCATGTGGCGACCGTGAAAATCGAGCCCGAATACGATGCTGCCGCCGAGGAGTTCCGGCTGAAAATCACCCGTATGCACCATGGCAACGTGCGCGCTTCCTACCTCGACCAGGACTTTCTCGACAGCGGCGATTACACGCAAATCAAAAAGACCGCGCAAGTGCTCGATGGCCTGATGGGCCCAGGCGCCTACGTCAAACGCGGAGACCAGAAGCAGTTGGTCAGCGATTTCAAGCAAGCGCTCGACTGGCTCCTGCAGGAAGTTAAAAAAGGTGTAAGCACCCAGCGCTACAAAGGATTGGGGGAAATGAACCCGACTCAGTTATGGGAAACGACCATGGACCCCAAGACTCGCCGGTTGCTGCGCGCCCAGATCGAGGACAGCATTGCTGCGGATGAGATATTCACGACCCTGATGGGGGATGTGGTCGAACCGCGGCGGGCGTTTATTGAGAATAATGCGTTGGGGGTGAGGAATCTGGATGTTTAAAGACGTGTTGGGTGCCACAAATAGTGAAAATTGCACCAAGTAAGTGAAAAACTGCTGCCACAAATAGTGAGAAGATCCGACAGGCATGAACAAACAAACGCCCGCATAATCCATGCCCTTTCCAGCTCCGCCAGCACCCTTTCTTACGATCAGAGTTCACGAGGTTTCGAAGGATCCTGTCCTGTGCGCCCTATGCGCGGGGTACGAGAGTGGTAACTGGCGGGCAGAGGCGCTCGCCGCGCACGCGATGGA
>DASVYI010000304.1:0-3671 GCA_036392275.1 Nitrosospira sp.
AATTGATCAGCGCGCGTTATTTCAGGCAGTCGCTCCCCAGGTGGAGGCGGGACTTTACCTGGTGCCGAAAGTCATCGAGTGAACCCAAGGGTGGGAAGCCCCGGCATCCCGCAGCCAGCGCCTTCACACGTCCATATACCTCCATATTTTCCAGATTTTTCCAACTCCCGTAATCCATGTTGAACTTCAGCATCAAGCAATTATCGGCACTGCTCACGACAAGAAAAATTTCCAGTGCCGAGTTGACCGGAGAGTTTCTCAAACGTTCGCAAGCGCTGAACCCGGACTATAACGCTTTCATTACCATCAATGAGGAGGCAAGCCTTGCGCAAGCACATGCGGCCGATGCGATGATCGCATCCGGGCGGGCGGGTCCTTTAACGGGAATTCCTGTCGCTCAGAAGGATATTTTCTGCACCAAAGGATGGCTTACCACCTGCGGGTCCAGGATGCTGTCGAACTTTGTTTCGCCTTACGACGCTCATGTGGTGGAACGGTTCAACATCGCCGGGGCGGTAAATATCGGGAAAACCAACATGGATGAATTCGCCATGGGGTCCAGTAATGAAACTTCTTTTTACGGGCCGGTGAAAAATCCCTGGGATATTACAGCTGTTCCGGGCGGAAGCTCGGGGGGCTCCGCTTGCGCGGTCGCTGCGCGCATGGCTCCCGCCGCAACGGGCACGGATACCGGCGGCTCGATCCGCCAGCCCGCAGCGCTGTGCGGCGTTTCGGGCCTCAAACCCACTTATGGACTGGTATCACGCTATGGCATGATCGCGTTCGCTTCCAGTCTGGACCAGGGCGGACCCATGGCGAAATCGGCGGAAGATCTGGCGCTGATGCTGAATGTCATGGCCGGGTTTGACACGCGCGATTCGACCAGCCTGATGCGCGAGCCGGAAGATTATGCGCGTGATCTGGAAAAGCCGCTGGAGGGCCTGCGTATCGGCTTGCCCAGGGAATATTTCGTCAAGGAAATAAACGATGACGTGGCGCGCGTGGTGGAAAACGCCATTGCGGAATATCGCAAGCTTGGGGCAAAAACCGTTGAAGTATCGCTGCCCAACACGAAATTGTCAGTTCCTGTTTACTACGTGCTCGCGCCCGCGGAAGCATCCAGCAATCTCTCGCGTTTCGACGGCGTGCGTTACGGCTATCGTGCTCCCGAATATGCCGACCTCAACGACATGTACCGCAAAAGCCGCGCCCAGGGGTTTGGCGCCGAGGTGAAGCGCAGGATTCTGATCGGCACGTACGTGCTGTCGCATGGATATTATGACGCGTATTATATACAGGCACAAAAACTGCGCCGCCTGATGGCGCAGGACTTTACCGAAGCATTCAAACAGTGCGACATCATCATGGGGCCGACTTCTCCCACGGTGGCATTCAATCTCGGAGAAAGGATCAGCGACCCGGTGCAGATGTATTTATCCGATGCCTACACCATCGCGGTCAACCTGGCCGGTTTGCCCGGCATGTCCATTCCCGCCGGTTTCGGCAATAAAGGCAGGCCGGTGGGACTACACATCGTCGGCAATTATTTTGCGGAAGCGCAAATGCTGAATGTGGCGCACCGGTATCAAAAAGTCACCGATTGGCATACGCGCATGCCCAATTTATGAGTTCTGCTATTCCACCCGCTGAGCTAATGGTTGTTTTTTCTTATCTGGAAAACCTTAAATAGCAAATAAAGAAACATTCTCGCAAATGCAATGGGAAATCGTCATCGGTCTTGAGGTGCATACCCAGCTCTCGACCCAGTCAAAAATATTCTCCGGCGCCTCGACGGCATTCGGAGCGGCTCCAAACGCAGAGGCCTGTGCGGTGGACCTTGCATTACCGGGCGTGCTGCCGGTATTGAATCGCGGGGCCGTCGACCGGGCGATCAGGTTCGGCCTGGCGGTCGGTGCGAAAATCAACTCTCCGTCGATTTTCGCACGCAAGAATTATTTCTACCCCGATCTCCCCAAAGGCTACCAGATCAGCCAGTACGAATTGCCGGTGGTGGAAGGCGGCCTTGTAAAAATTCATGTTGGCGAAACGGAGAAAACCATCCGCCTTGTCCGGGCGCACCTGGAAGAAGATGCAGGTAAATCCTTGCACGAGGATTTTCATGGCATGACGGGTATCGATCTCAATCGGGCAGGCACGCCGTTGCTCGAGATCGTTTCCGAGCCGGATATGCGCAGCAGCCAGGAAGCGGTCACCTACGCTAAAACCTTGCATTCGCTGGTGCGCTGGATCGATATCTGCGACGGCAATATGCAGGAAGGGTCGTTTCGCTGCGACGCCAACGTTTCCGTACGTCTTCAAGGGTCGGAACGGCTCGGCACCCGCTGCGAAATAAAAAATCTCAATTCATTCCGCTTTCTCGAGAAAGCCATCGATTACGAGGCCAGGCGCCAGATAGAAATTCTGGAAGATGGCGGAGTCATACAGCAGCAAACCCGGCTCTATGATCCCGACAAGGGTGAAACCCGCGCCATGCGTAGCAAGGAGGACGCGCAGGACTACCGTTACTTTCCCGATCCGGATTTGCTGCCGCTTGAAATCGAAGAGAGCTGGATCGCGAAAGTAAAAAGCGGGCTGCCGGAGCTGCCGCAGCAAATGCGTGCCCGTCTCGAACGCGACTATGCGCTTTCATCTTACGACGCCTCCGCCCTGACCGCCGACCGCGAAATCGCGGAATACTATGAAGCGGCCGTCAACGAACTTCTGTCCGACCCCAAGCTTTGCGCGAACTGGGTCATGGGCGAACTCTCTGCCTATCTCAACGATGAGGGCAAGTCGTTCGATAACTGCCCGCTATCTCCCATACAGCTTGCGCAACTTCTGGCACGCATCAAGGATGGCACGGTTTCCGGAAAAATTGCAAAGGAAGTATTCAAGCAGATGTGGAGTAAAACCGCCGAGGCAACGGCATGGAAGAGCCGGGATTCGAAATCGGACGAGAACCTTGCCGATCGGATTATCGAATCCCAGGGGCTGAAACAGATTTCCGATTCGGGCGAACTGGAAAGCCTGATCGGCGAGGTCATCACCGCCAATGCCAAATCGGTGGAAGAGTTCAAGGCTGGCAAGGAAAAAGCCTTTAACGCCCTGGTCGGGCAGGTGATGAAAGCCGCCAGGGGCAAGGCCAATCCGGCACAGGTCAATGAAATATTGAAGAAAAAATTAGCGGGATGAAGAAATCCGGGTCATCGGGTGCGCGACGCCTGCCCCAATCCAACCTGCGCTATTACCTTGCTCCAGTTGCGTTCTTTCGCACATTCGTCCCCGCTACAGATTCACACTGCGCCCGCCGTCCACCGCGATGATCTGGCCGGTAATATACGGCGCATCGGCGATCAGGAAGGCAACCGTTCTGGCAATGTCGTCGGGCTCGCCCGTACGTTTCAGCAATGTTCTGTTGATGATGTGCTGGCGCGCCGCTTCATCCATCCACTCGCCTTCTTCCGGCCATAAAATGGGACCGGGGGAAATCCCGTTCACCCGCACTTCGGGTGCAAGCTCCAGCGCCAATGACCGCGTGAGCGAGACCAGGCCACCTTTGGCGGCGTTGTACACTACGTATCGTTTCAGCGGCCATTCGGAATGAATATCGACGATGTTGATGATGCAACCGTGCTGCTTCCTCAAATGCGGCGCTGCGGCCTGCGACAGGA
>DASVYI010000305.1:0-2108 GCA_036392275.1 Nitrosospira sp.
GGATCAGCTCGGGCTCAAGTCGAGGGTAAAGAAAATGATGCGGTTCGGCATCTGATATCCGGTGCATGGCATGGCAGTAAAGAATTTCATCAAGAGGCTGGCCCGGTTTTTTTTTCGTGACTATTCCATATACCACATTTACAAGCATGAAAGTGGGGGTGAGATGGATGCCGCGGACATCGGATTCCGGTTTGAGCGGGTGGCTGAGAAGGCGATTGCGGGTTCGGGTGATGAGATGATCGTTCAGCAAGCATGGTATTGCGGTGAATGTTCCCAGGCATACGCGTGCATCAGCGATTCCCGAATCGTGGGATTGTGTTTTTTCTGGTACGGGAAGCGTTACCGCGCGAGAAATTTCTGGCCGCTCGAAGAGAACGAGGCCAAGCTGGTGCAATTAATCGTTCTTCCGGAAATGCGCGGACGCGGCGTAGCCCGCGGATTGATAGAATTTGCGACGCGCGACATGTTCCGATTGGGGTTCAGGCATGCCTATGCGCGTATCTGGTGGTCGAACAAGCCATCGTTGCGCGTGTTCGAACGCGCAGGATGGAGACGCATAGCCACCGTAATGGAAATCCATTTGCCTGGTCGAACCAAACCGCTGAGGTTGAAGGTAATGTGAATATTTTCATGGAAAACGCTTAGCGCAGGCTGAATTCGGTTGAAATCTCGATTCGCGTCATCTTTTGATGATCATCACCTCGGATCCTCGTGGAAAAGCAAGCTCATGACGTGAAATGTCGGAAAAGTTTACATTTTTATGCCAGCAATTTTTGTCTTTCCATTACAAATCAATAACTAGGAACATGGAATAATTTTTGCTCCATGTTTTATCAGACAGACACTATGACTTACCCACTGGAGCGAGAACCCCTGCAAAATAAATACGGATGAGTGCCGCTCCGGATCAAATGCCGCCTTTTTGAGAGTTTCAAAGCCGTTGATTTGACCGCCTGTCGACGTCTGCATCAATTGCCCGTGCGGCAGGTCGAGTTGAATTCGAGTTGAATGAGTCATCAGGTAACCCTCTGACAAGTTGGAGCGCCTATGGCAATCAAGTGGGCAACTAAGTGGGCAACTGGGTCGCCAATTGACTTGGCAGCCGATCTGACAATCGATCTGGCGGAATCGGGATGATTGCCGGACATCCCACGAATGTCATAATTTGCGCTTCTGGCACGACGGCGGTGCCACGCAATCTTTCTTTGGCGGTGCTTCGCGGACCGATCAGCATTGCCGTGCCTCGCGAAGCGAACGGGTCACTTGCGTTTTCAGTTCTTCTGCCGGTACGGACATTTCGCTTCCCTCAAAGCTCTTCTGTTGCGCCTTCGTCAAACTGGTTGACTCATTTCAGAGATTTCTGCTCGCGGCCGGACATCGATGAGACATGACACGCTGCTGTTCAGCCGGATATTCCGGGCCTGGCGCCGCCGTTCAATCGGAGAGTTCAGCCAGTTGCTCATATACAATCTCGGGTTGATCGCAACCGGTCAATACCGGGGGGCAAACCATGCTTACGATCGATCGTTCGATCGTCGATTCAATGTGGAGACCGCCGGCACGGAAGAATCCGGGTTTCTAACCGCGGAAGACGCTCTCAAGGTACATGCCAAGGGATATGAACCGGTAACGGAGGAGCATGCGCGGGCGCTCCTCGAGATGCTTCCCGTGCCCGATCTTGGCGCCTTCATCTTTATTGATCTTGGTTCGGGCAAGGGGCGTGCATTATTCGTGGCGGCAAATTATCCATTTCAACAGATCATTGGGGTGGAATACAGCCACGAACTTCACGAAGTGGCAGCCCGGAATGTCCATACCTACCGGAATCCCGAACAAATGTGCTTCGATATCAGACCAGTCCTTGGTGATGCGACAACCTTCCGCTTGCCTGAGTATCCGACTGTCTGCTTTATAAACAATCCGTTCGATGGGTCGATGATTGCCAGGACCGTCAAAAATATTGACCAATCGGTCCGGTCGGCGCCGCGTCCTTTTTTCATCGTTTACGTTCACGCGTATTACGCCGGCCCCATCGACGCCACGCCTGGGTGGTCGCGGATATGCAATGGATCGCTTGGCCGGTCGTCCTATGTGATCTGGCAATGGAA
>DASVYI010000306.1:0-2003 GCA_036392275.1 Nitrosospira sp.
TCCGGCTCTTCATCGATATTCACTCCCATACCCAGCAGCTTGATGCCGGCGCCCTCGAGACCCTGCGCCAGCGAAACCACCCCGGACTGCAAGAGGGTCGTGGCTGCCTGATCAGGCGTGGTCAGGTCTACCTCCAGCCCATACCGGTGCAGGCGCAAATTTGCAGTGACCCGTCCCAGATTGGGCAAGGTCAGGCGCAAGCGGGTCTGCCACGGAACGGCGCAGCCCCCATCAGACGAAGCGCCCTCTCCCGCTCTCCATTCTTCCTCAAAGGCTTCCAGCGCAAAAGTCTGGCCCGGCCATGCTTCGCCCTGCCAGACAATGTGCCGCGTCTCGACCACATCCAGTTGCTGTCGCACCAATGCCAACGCATCAGGGTGAACCGGATCGGGATGAGCACGGTCTGAATGTATGAAATCCCGGCCGGGCGGCGTGTTGCGCACCGCGGGATCCTCGGCCGCCCTTGCGTTCGTGTCTGCCGTATCCGCGTTTCGCGATCGTGATCCAGATCCGGCAAGTTGTGCCTGCGGCTCCATCAACAATTCAGAAAACGGCTTCGTACCATTAATCCATTGCGCCTGATGGGATTCGTAGAACAGGCCGCTGCGTCCCAGTGCCTGCGCTAGGCGCAGGGATAATTCGATGCCATCGCCCGGCGGCACTGCAAGCAATGGAGCGCTTCTCGCGACGGTAGCCCGATCATCCGGGAAAATGGGACGGCGCAGAAGATCATTAATGAAGCGGCCCGTGCCGCTTAGCAAGGGGGAACCGGTATCCAGCGGGATACCGGAGGTCAGCGTAAATTCCGGCCGGGGCTCGCGCGCGACGAAAACCAGGTTGAATATGTCTCCGGGCTGCGCCCTGACGGGAAGCTTCATATGCCACGCCAGCCCATCCAATGCTCCGCGATCTTGCGAGTGCAGCATAACGGCAAACTCGCCATTGGAAAGGCGAGCCTGCACGGTTGCCTGCAAGCGCTGACCCAGCTCGAGTTTCGCCAGAAACGGGAGATTGCCAGCCTGACGCTGGGCGATTACGCCGCCTGGATCGATTGCGGCTACCGGATGCAGCGCATCGAACGCGGGCATACACGGCTTTTCATGCGTTTACAAGGAATGCAAAAAATGCGTAGAGGATGAAATCTGTCAAACCGGCCTGACAGATTCTCGGACGAAAGGACGAGGCGCAATCCATGAAAATTCGTTTTGGTGAGGTTTAACGGGATACGTCCTGACCGTACGCCTGATGCACTCGCCGGGTCATTCCGGCATTGCTGAGCATAGTCTGAATGCGCCGCATCCATGGCTCGGTATAGCTGCGTATTTTCGCGTCATCGGCGAGAATCTTGTGAATCAGTTCCACCTTCTGGCGCCGCAACTCCCCTGTCAGCGGCACAAACGGCTGAGCGGCCTTGAGCTGCGCCACCACGGCCGCGCAATGCGCCTCCAGCTCTGCCAGCCTGTCCCATTCGCCAGTTCGGGCGGCTTCAGCCATGTCACCGGTAAGACCGGATATCGACCGCAACGCAGAGATGATTTGTATGCCGTTCATAAATACTCACGCCTTTCCAGAGCCCGTAAAAGACACGGTTTTCGTCGCAGAAAGAACGGGGGAAACCGGTGAACCGGAGCGCCCGCCATCCACGCTTGATGAACCGATCGCTTCCCAAGCTTGACTGAGCTGGCCAAGCAAGCTCGAGACTTCCTCGACATATTCACTGTTGTTATGCAAATTAGCTTGCAGGAGCCGCCGGCCCATGTATTCATAGAGAGCATTCAACTGCTGAGCCAGATCTCCTCCCGCTTCGACATCCAAACTCGCCCGCAAACCCGAGTTGATGATTGCAATAGCCTTGGAAATGGCCTCTCCTTTGGCGGTGATATTGCCATTTTTCATATGAGCGAGTGCGGAAGACAGGGCTACATGCGCACCCTGGAACAACATCAGGATGAGCTGGTGCGGACTGGCGGCAAGGACGCCGGTCTCAAGACCAACATTGGCAT
>DASVYI010000307.1:0-5033 GCA_036392275.1 Nitrosospira sp.
ATCGCTTCGGCGCTTATGCCAATTATGCCAATTCCGGATTTCCGCGATGGTTGCCGAAACTGGAAATAAAACCGGCCATGCCTCCTATTCCTGCGGATGCACAAAAAGCAGGCCGGGAAGAGAAGGCTTCCGGATCAGATAACGCGAGCACCGCCAGGTAGGGGTAGCTCCCTCCGCCCTCCGTAATCATGGCTTTGACCGAGACCCTGCATCTACCGCAGCACAACATGGTCAGCAGGCCGCTGCTTGCCCGGCTTTCCTTGGCCTACCTGCTGTTCATCGTTTACGGAAGCCTGCTCCCGTTTCAACCGAATGACCTTCCGCTTTCCGCCGCCATGGCGAATTTCCGACATATTCCGCTACTGGAGCTGGGAGCGGAAAGCCGCGCCGACCTGGTAGCCAATCTGTTGCTGTACATCCCCTTCGGGTTTCTGCTTTGCGGCGCAATTGCCGGAGCGGCACCCAGGCCTCTTCCGTTGGCAGCGGCAGTTCTCGTAACGCTGCTATTCTCGATCACAGTCGCTGTGGGCGTCGAGTTTACCCAACAATTTTTTGCGCCGCGTACCGTCTCGCTGAATGACCTCCTTGCCGAGTTCGCGGGATCGGTGGTCGGCGTCGCGCTCTGGCCCGCCGCCGGCGGCCGCCTCGTGCATCTGGTTCAAAACATATCGGACGGCGGCGCAACCGCCCGCAAAGCTATCCTTGTCGCCTATGCGCTGGCATTCGCGGTTTTGAGCATGTTTCCCTATGATTTCCTGCTGTCTTACGACGAGTGGCGGGAAAAACTGTCATCCGAGAACGTCGGCTGGCTGTTTGTACCCAATTGCGGAGGCAAATGCCTGCTGCGGCTGATTCCCGAAATACTGTCGGTAGCGCCGCTTGCCATACTATTTTTTTATCCCGCGGGTCAACGTCACGGATTTCTGCTGGCGGCCGTAGCAGGCGCAGCGCTGGGTGCGTTGATAGAGGGACTGCAGCTGACGATTGCGTCCGGTATCAGCCAGGGTGCATCGATCGGCTCCCGGGCGCTCGGCATGATGCTGGGCGCCGGACTGATGCAACTCGCGCCCGGCATCGACTGGGGCCGGATGCGCCATTATGTGCGGCCCGTTCTAATGGCCGGCGTGGTTCCCTACCTTGGTGCGGTCGCGGGGCTGAACGGGTGGTTTTCGAGCTCCTGGCCGGACTTGTCCGACGCTCGGCTGAAGCTTGAAGATACGCATTTTTTGCCGTTTTATTATCACTACTTCACCACGGAAACGGCAGCGCTCATAAGCCTATTGTTTCAAGCCGCACTCTATCTTCCGGTCGGCGCCGGTATCTGGCTCTGGCGGTGGGGCGGAGGCCCGGACCGTCCAGGGCTCCGGGGACCGGGCGAATCGAGCAGACCGGAACATCTGTACCGATGGCCCATGCTCGCCGCCGGAGCGCTCGCAGGCATCATTGAAGCGGGCAAACTTTTCATTCCTGGCCAGCACCCCGATCCGACCAATATGCTGATCGCGGCAGCCGCCTCGTCGGCGGCATACTGGCTGCTGCATGTGCTGCTCGACACCAGACAAACTGCAGCCGGGCGACACACCCGGCCCGCTCCCGTGCCGCCGGCATCGGTGGTATCGGCCGTACCGCGTACGCAGCCTATGCAACCTGTGCAGCCCATGCAGCCTGTGCAGCCCGTATCGGGCGTTACAGACGATATAGGACGGATTTCCATTTTTTGGAGAATTACCGGCGTTGCTGCCTTATGTTTGGCAATCGCCGCCGCATTTTCTACTCCGCTCGGAGCACATCGGGTTTTACCCCTTCTCGTTGCGTATGTGGCGCTGCTGTGGTGGCGGCCGGGTTTATGGCTGATGTATGTACCAGCTCTGCTGCCACTGCTGGATTTATCAGCATGGAGCGGGCGCCTGTTCTGGACGGAATTCGATACCGCGCTTTTGGCCGCGGTGGGTGTCGGTTATCTACGTCTGCGCCCCGCTTCGCCCGTAGGGCATACTTTATCGACGCCCGCCCGGTTGCTGCTGTCCCTGTTCGCACTATCGGCAGCGATCAGCCTGGGTGTTCGATTATTCCCCTTCGGGATTATCGACCATAACGCATTCAGTAACTATACGAGCGCTTACAATGCGCTCCGTGTCGCAAAGGGACTGGCATTCGCAATTGCGCTCATTCCCCTGCTGGCTCTTGAGTGGGCCGCCCCGGCGCAGGCTGCGCGCAGGCTGACCGCAGGTATGACCCTGGGACTGGCGGGGGCCGTGATGTGCATTCTCTGGGAACGCGCTACATTTTCCGGTCTTTTCAATTTTGAAACGGACTATCGCGTTACCGGACCCTTCCCGGGGATGCATGTAGGTGGCGCGTACATCGAGACCTTTTTGACGGCGGCGTTGCCGTTCGTGGCATTGTTTGCCTGGCAGCGTCAACGGCTATGGACAACGGTGCTTGCGATTGGTCTGTATGGCTTGGGCGCCTACAGCGTGATGGTGACCTTCTCACGCGGCGGGCAGGCAGCCTTTGCGTTGTCCACAATTGTGGTGCTGATCGGGTTCGCCCGGCTTTCGCTGCGTGGGCAGGTGCTCAGGCATCACAGGATTACCGCCGTTGCCATGATCACCGCAGTGGCAGCGGTGGTCGCATGGCCAGTCTTCAGCGGAAAATACAGCCAGTCGCGATGGGCCGAAACTGCGCAGGATTTTGGCTCCCGCGCCACCCACTGGGCTGACGCGTTGGAGATTGTCCGCGCACGGCGTGCGTCATTCTTTGGCCTGGGACTGGGTGCGTTTCCGTCTGCATATTACTGGAATTCAAGCGCGTCTTCGCGCACCGCGACCTATGCATTCATTAACGAGCAGGGAAACGACGTCCTGAGGCTCGGCAGTGGTGACCCGCTCTATTTTGAACAGGTCGTCGCGGCGGCACCCGAACAGAAATATACGCTCTCGATGGATCTGCGGGCGAACGCCCCGAATGCCGGTCTGACCGTAACGCTCTGTGAAAAAGCAATACTTTATTCATATACCTGCGCCGCAGCTCCGCTGCAAATCAGGGGGACTGTCGAAAAGTGGGGACATTATGAAGCGCAAATCGACACCAAAGGATTTGGTCCTCCCGGCAGCCGCTTCGAGCGCCCGGTAAAGCTATCGCTCTACAACAATCTCGCCGGTACCGTGGTGGATGTGGACAACGTGGCGCTACGCGATATGCAGGGTAATAATCTGGTGCACAACGGCGATTTTTTACGCGGCATGGATCGCTGGTCTTTTTCGACCGACAATTACCTTCCGTGGCACGTGGAAAATTTGTACCTGAATGTTTATTTCGAACAAGGTTGGCTCGGGCTCATCTTGTTCCTCGCACTCATCGGCTATGCTATAGCCAGGTGGCTGCCACGTGCCTGGAGAAACGACCCGCTGAGTCTCGCGCTATTCGCATCGCTCACCGCTTTTCTGGCCGTGGGAACGCTGAACAGCTGGGCTGATGAACCCCGCCTCAGTTTCCTGTTTTATTTGTTGCTGATAGCGGGTCTGATAGCGGATGCGCGTTCCATGCCGGCAGAGCAAGCGACGAAAATGGCCTCAAACTGACTGCCAGCATTCGTCACTCTTATAGGGCTAAGAGAGCGCCTAACGGATTATCTGGGTTCAGTGCGCACGAACTCAGTTTTTGCGTGCGGAGCGCTTCACGGTGGTAATGCGAACCACTCGTTTGACACGCTCTTTCAGGCCGCTTTTATCAAGCAAGCGTCCTATTGTCTCGGACAGAAAATTCATTACGACTAGCGTCCGAGCATAAGCCGTACCGGGCCATCCGCGTGGAATCAGATAATAGTGCCGTTCGTCGCGCACCTGGTTTGACAATCTCTGCTTGTACAGATTGTCGCCGGGCAGAAAATCAAAGCGGCAAATGCCATCCGCCAGAAGATCGGCCATGACTTCCATATGTAGATAAACCCCGGGTTGCAATTTGGAAATGGCTGGATCATATCCGACATGGTGCCCGTAATAGGTTGGGCCTTGACGGTAACCCAGCCCGAAAGCAGTCGGCATGCTGCCGACCCAGAGAACATATGCCCGTAGCCAGCCGCTGGCCGCCGCCGCGCGAAGGTGAATCACACGTTCGGGGGTATTTTCGAGGCCAAGACCGAGCAGGTGGTATTGGTATGTCTTGCGGGATATATGCGCCAGGATGTCGGCCAGCCCGGCTGCCTGTTCCGGCTCGGTGTAACGCGTTATCGTTACTGCCTTCCCCGCCTTCACGCTGAAATTCTTGTGCGTGCGGCGCACATCCTCGCGCGTCTTCCTTCCGAGCGTCTTCAGATAATCCTCAAAGTTCGCACCTGCGGGAAGTACGATGAGCCGCCGCGTATAGGCGGGTCCATACGGCACCACATGGAATAAATCGCGAACCGGACTATCCGCCGATGTCAGCAGCCCGGCAAGAGGCGTGTCCGCAGGCACGCCCTCGAAAAATACGACTCCGCGTTTACCGATCGCTTCGTAAAGCGGTTTAAACAGCCCGGGCAATAATGCGTGGTTTTCGCACAGGGGCGCCTCCTGCATTGCATATCTTGTTACAGGGACATTCAAAACAGCCGTTTCACCGAGGCAATATGCCAGCGTACCCGAGTGAACAAAAAAAGGAGCATAACCGCATGGGCGCTGTTGATCGCCGAGAAGGAAATACCGGACATATTTGTCCACCCCGTTTGCATGACTGCCTAACCAGCGTGGATCCAGCTCAAGAGGAACCACACCAAGCAAGGACAGATCGAGTGCGTTCCCTGACGCGCTGGCCACGTACCAAGGGGGGTCAGGTCTTTCCTGAAACGGGGCGATAAACTCAAACATCAGATCCCAAACCTTTTTTTTATTTGCTGGGCTGTTCCAGCTCATCAGCAGCTTCTTACCGGACTGATCCATGGTTCACGCTACGCGGCGAGAGTTTCAGCCGGAATTTATTGCGCAGGCCGCCATGCGGAAAAAACTTTTGCGCTCGAAAAATTAGGGTAACAAATACTGTTTATGCGTTGACGG
>DASVYI010000308.1:0-3009 GCA_036392275.1 Nitrosospira sp.
CGGTTGCTTTACATCCGGCGCGTTGAGCAGCGCCTCGACTTCCTTCTCCGTCAGGCTTACAGGCAGATTACGCGAAAGCCTCGGCGAATCGATATTGAGGCTGGGATCAACCTGAATTTTTCCCTGCCGTAACAAAAAACCGTAGAAGCGCTTCAAGCTGGAAAGCTGGCGGGTGGTCGTACTGGCCTTCACCTTAGCCAGAACTTTCTGCGCGAGAAACTCGAGAAGGTCGGAGTGCGTAGCTTCCAGCAGTACGTTGCCGCCCTGTTTGCGCTTTACGAGCCATTCGCCAAACTGCCGCAAATCGCTGCGATAGCTTCCTAGAGTGTTACGCGATAAACCGTCTTCCAGCCAAAGGAGGTCGAGAAATTCATCCAGCAACGCAGTATCGGGTTCAGACACGCTCGTGCTGCAACAACCAGCGCTTGATATCGAGCGGGAGGCCGTCACATGCGTTCATGAAGCCGCCTAGTCCGCCGTTTTTGGCGATAACCCGGTGACAGGGGATGATGATTGGCAGACGATTGGCGCCGCATGCCTGCCCTACGGCCCGGGGCGCTGAATGCAGCCCGGCAGCGATATCCGCGTAGCTGCGCGTCGTGCCGCTGGGAATATCCTGGATGACACGCCACACGCGCCGCTGGTGAGCCGTGCCGCCAATATGCATCGACAGATCGAAGGCAAAGCGTGGATCAGCCAGATACGCCTGCAATTGATCGCAAACTTCTTTCGCAAGAGCCGTCTGCGGCGCCAGTACAGGCGTGTCGACGGGCAAATATTCGATGTCCGTCAGCCAGTCTTCTTCGATGCGAAGACCGAGAACGGCAAACGGGGTGGCGAGTTTCGCCTGATAATCAGCCGGTGGCTGCGTCTTTAAGCTCGTCTTCGATTTATTCATGACACCTCATAATCTCTTGTATCGGCCTCGGCTGAGTCAAAACTGGTTACGGGGTCCGTATTGCCCTATCGCATTGACAGTTCGTGTTGACAGTTCGTATGACAGTTCTCTGCCCGCCGCTTTGACTTTATGCGAACAGTCCGGCGATAATCGGTCATTATCCGGTTTGGGCAATCTGTCGGCAAGATCTTGAAGGAGCGAGCGTGAAATTCAGCATAAAAAAAGGAAATCTCGAGAAGCAGCGCAACGGCTGCGTGGCCGTGGGCA
Organism: Nitrosospira sp.; assembly: GCA_036392275.1. GTDB lineage: Bacteria > Pseudomonadota > Gammaproteobacteria > Burkholderiales > Nitrosomonadaceae > Nitrosospira. The sequence goes on from DASVYI010000308.1 coordinate 1,166, forward strand.
TATTTGAACCGCGCAAGCTGACCGAACCTGCGGAAGCCCTCGACACAATCGCCAGCGGCTATATCAGCGGCATATTGCGCAGCGGCGACATGGAAGGCAAGGCGGGCTCCACACTGATGCTGCATAACGTTCCCGGCACACCGTGCGAACGCGTGCTGCTGGTAGGACTTGGCAAGGAATCCGAGCTAAGCGGGAAAACGTATCGCGATGTAATACGTGCCGCCTTTAAGGCGTTGCATGAGACCGGCGCCGAGGACGTGAGCCTGTTTTTGACCGAGATACCGGTCAAGGACTGCGATACGGCCTGGAAAGTTTCACAAACCGCAATTGTGGCGATGGAAACTGTCTATCGCTTCGACAGACTTAAAACCAAGGTCGAGGACAGCAAATCCCGTCTACGCAAAGTCACGCTGGGTGCCATCAATCCGGGCAGCGCGGCGGAGCTTGCCGCGAGCGAAGAAGCCCTGCAACAGGGGCTTGCCATTGCCGAGGGTATGAATCTGGCCAAGGATCTGGGCAATCTCGCGCCCAACATCTGTACGCCCACCTATCTGGCGGAACAAGCCGTGGGTATCGCCAAAACCTACAAACTCAAGGCCACCGTCCTGGAACAGAAGGATATGGAAAAGCTCGGCATGGGGGCGTTACTCGCGGTCGCACGCGGCAGCCATCAGCCCGCAAAGCTGATTGCGCTGGAATACTGGGGAGGAGCAAAGAAAGCCAGACCTGTCGTGCTGGTCGGCAAGGGGATCACGTTCGATACAGGCGGCATTTCCTTGAAGCCTGCATCGGAAATGGACGAGATGAAGTACGATATGTGCGGTGCCGCCAGTGTCCTTGGCACCATTTCCGCCATTGCAGAAATGAGGCTTTCCCTGAACGTAATCGGCATCATCCCTACTACCGAGAACATGCCGGGTGGAAATGCCGACAAGCCCGGGGACGTCGTCACCAGCATGTCCGGGCAGACTATCGAAATCCTGAATACGGATGCCGAAGGACGGCTCATCCTCTGTGATGCGCTGACTTATGCCGAGCGTTTTGAGCCGGACACCGTCATAGACATTGCAACCCTGACCGGCGCCTGCGTCATTGCGCTCGGTCATGTGGCATCAGGGCTGCTCAGCACGGATGAAGAACTGGCTGAGGAGCTGCTTCATGCCTCCGTTCAAGCGGCCGATCCCGCCTGGCGTCTGCCATTATGGGAAGATTATCAGGAGCAGCTCAAAAGTAATTTTGCCGATATGGCCAATATCGGCGGGCGCGCAGGCGGAACCATTACTGCTGCGTGCTTTCTGTCGCGTTTCACCAAAAAATACCGGTGGGCTCACCTGGACATTGCCGGCACCGCATGGAAATCGGGCAAGGAAAAAGGGGCTACCGGCCGGCCGGTACCTCTGTTGACCCAATTTCTGATCGAGCGGGCGGCAGGGAAAACCAGAAAAACCTGATACCGACGCGGATGCGGTGACTGAGATCGACTTCTACTCCGGCGGAGGCGATAGACTGGATATCGCCTGCCGCCTCGTTACCAAGGCGGTACGCAAGGGTTTCAGGATAATGATCTATACACCCGACCTGGCGATGATCGAACAGCTCGACAATCTTTTGTGGACTTTCTCTCCGACAGATTTCATTCCACACTGCCGCGTCGGTGACAAGCTTGCGGGCGAGACACCGGTCATACTCGGCCACCGGGCCAACGAATTTCCACATGACGAGGTGTTGCTCAACCTGGATACGGAGAACCCGGCTTTTTTCAGCCGCTTCCGGCGCCTGATCGAAATCGCCGGAACCAGACCGGAAGATATGGAGGCGGCACGGAAGCGATACCGTTTTTATCA